>JANWLB010000077.1 GCA_025451095.1 Alphaproteobacteria bacterium | reverse complement strand
TCGATTGATACTTCTTATCCCTGCATAAGAAGGCCGCCCGGATCAAGGCCGCAAGCCGATCCATAAACATGTTGACGAAAGGCTTATTATTATGTTAAATATTGGCCCTGAATTCGTCATGATCTGACCTCTGACAGGACTTATATGAGAGAAAACTTATACAAGACGTTCCAGAACCCCTGCGGCCGGCAGCCTTTGCGCGCCGATTTTCCGGCTATGACGGAGCCCACAGGCCAGGCGGAAAAACTGGTCGCGATAATCAAGGCTGAGCTTGAGAAAAAAGGCGTGACCTGGGACAAGGCCGGACGGATCAATATCGCCTTTCCGCAAAAAGACCGCGAACTGTTCCCCCATCGCCGCCGCAACAGAGGCCTTCATCAGGCACACCTGACAAAAAAAGAGCTGGAGATGTACGCGCCGCATATCGAATGGGCGCTCGCCGAAGGCCTGCTTGAAACCCGCGATCTTGACCGCCGCGGCAACCAGTCCAGCCTGCACGCCCTGACCGGGCAGCAAGCATACCGCTTCGATCCGTCACTCCAGATCGACCACTTTCCCTTCGCCGAATCCGGCAGTACCGAAGACCATTATTTCATTGTTGTCGATCATACGTCCGAGCAAGGCACGACGCTGGCCAACCTGATCAACTGGATCACGGTTAATGGCGGCACCGTTCTGGCCGCCGCCGCCGACAATGATTCCCTGACCCAACGCCGCACCGGCAATGACTGGCCGCTGGAAAAGCCTTTACGGGCCGAGTTCAGCGACGCGGCAGCGAATACCGGGCGGCTGGCTGAACTGGCCTCTGCCTTCGCTCTGTCCGCCGAACAGGATAACTGGAAATACAAAATGAGGTACGGACGGCCGACACCGAACAACTGCCTCGATGCTTTTGATACGGCACTGCACAGACTGGGCCTGAGCGTTCAGGCACTGACTGATCGCGAATGCGTCCGTCTGATCCAGTCGATCGGGGAGCCTGACCACAAAAACCATCAAAGCTTCCTGAATCTTATGCTCGACCTTCGCAGGGCAGAAAAGCATCAGCCGCGGCAGCCCTAGAAAATTTCAGATTATAAAACTGATGAATAAAAAAATCAGGCCTGCTTTTTGCCGCGACGGAAAAGGGATTTCCTGCGCGGCTCCTGATAAGCGGCGCCGATTTTCTTGAGATAGTTGAGTTCGCGTGCCGCCAGAATGGTCAGGGCGGTATCGGTGTGGCCATTCTGTGTGGCCAGGCTGAAAGCATTGAAACCGTCGGTATTACGGGCATCGACATCCAGGCCGCTGGCGGCCAGAAGCCGGACTGCGGCGCTGTCGCCCTGGGCGGCCGCAGACCAGAGCTGCTCCTGCTTTTGCGGATCAATGTTGTTCTGGATGTTCATAAATAGCCTCGCCTGCACTGTTGTTTTTTAGATATTATGAAAATAAAGGCCGTTTGTCAAGCTCAGGCGCGCACGGGCTGAGAAAAGCGTTCAATTACGCCACATAAATCGTTAACGACGCCCTCGACCAGGCTCCGGTCATCACCTTCGGCCATAACCCGGATCAAAGGTTCGGTGCCCGAGGCCCGGACCAGAAGACGGCCATCCCGGGAGAGTTTTTTCTCCGCCTGGGCGATGGCGTCCTTCACTTCCTTGCGCTCAAGCGGCCGGACATTATTGCTTTCCAGCCTCACATTCTTGAGCAGTTGCGGCATCGGCGTGAAGGGCCGCAGCACGGCGCTCGCCGGCTTTTCCTGCTCCCGCAACACAGCCAGAATCTGCAGAGCCGCCAGAAGCCCGTCGCCCGTCGTGGCGTGGTCAGAGAGGATTATATGGCCGGATTGCTCGCCGCCGAGGTTGTAGCCGCCCGCGCGCATTGTCTCAACCACGTAGCGATCGCCAACCGCCGTGCGCGCCAGGGATAATCCACGGCCGGTAAGATACCGCTCCAGACCAAGATTGGACATGACGGTCGCGACAACACCGCCGCCGCGCAGCTTGTTTTTCTCGGCCATCGATGTCGCCAGAAGGGCGAGCATCTGATCGCCATCTATGACTTTTCCCAGCTCGTCGACCATGATCAGCCGGTCGGCATCGCCATCGAGCGCCAGCCCGACATGCGCGCGATGATCAACGACCATACGCTGCAGGCGCTCCGGCGCAGTGGCGCCGTAGCCATCATTGATATTACGCCCGTTCGGCACTACGCCGATCGGCACCACATCGGCCTCAAGCTCCCATAGCACCTGTGGGCCAACCTTGTAGGCGGCGCCGTTCGCACAATCAACGACGATCTTGAGACCTTCAAGCGTATGACGGCGCGGAAAACTGCCCTTGATGAATTCGACATAGCGCCCGGCAGCATCATCAAGACGGCTGGCGCGTCCGAGCTTTTCCGGCGGCGCAAGAGAATCGTCCCTGTTGCCTTCCAGACGCTTTTCAATCTCTGCCTCAATGTCGTCGGGCAGCTTGTAACCGTCAGGGCCGAACAATTTGATCCCGTTATCCTCATACGGGTTATGCGAGGCCGAGATCATAACGCCGACATCGGCACGCAGCGAACGGGTCAGCATGGCAACGGCGGGCGTAGGCAGAGGCCCCAGGAAAATCACATCCATGCCCATGGCTTCGAATCCTGCCGCCATCGCCTGTTCCAGCATGTAGCAGGACAGGCGCGTATCCTTGCCGATCACGACCTTGTCCTGGCCGTTATCGTGGCGCAGCGCCGCCGCCGCCGCCATCGCCACTCTCAGGGCCATATCGGCGGTCATGGGAAAACTATTCGCCCTGCCCCGAATCCCGTCTGTGCCAAAAAACTTGCGTGTCATGATTTTTAAATAACCCAGTTCGCCGTCACTTCCCATTGAAAAATGAACGGGTTACGCAAGATGCCCGATTTTTATTGACTTTTTCAGAGAAAATAAATAGAAGAGAAGTATAGAAAAAGAAAAGCGGAAGACTGATTTTAAGAATCGCGCTTTTTCAGTTTTCAGACCTTAATACGCTGATAAAAAAAGCGTATTTGGGTTTGTAAACGAAAAAGGACAATATGAGCGACGTCAGGTCACTTGAAACGCCCTTTTACGGACACGGGAGCCTCCTCAGCCGCCCCGCCCTGTTCCCGAAGCCCTTCACCATCTCAAAATATATTAATATTATCAAAAAGATAACTTTGTCCTGGGCCGGTCTTTCGCAAGACGTCCCGGGGTTTATACCTTTGGTTTCACAAAGCATGGGGGGTCTGCATCAAAGCTGATTTTTAGCCAAAGCAGACGGTAAGTAATTCATAAATTTTATAAAGTAAAAGAATAGCAGTTATTTAAGCTGCTAGAAGGACTTCTTTTTCTTTACTTCAAAAATTTGCGGTCTGGCAGAGGACCGCGGAGCGGCGGCTGACATTGTGTCAGACGGCGAGAGGCTTCTGCGTCTTAAAAACAGGAGAAAACCATATGGATCCCGCAACTCTTTCATTTGCCTTCAATGTCGCCGCCCAGGTGATCGGCTATGGCACTGCCGCCGTGGCCGCGCTCTTGACAGCCCGAAGCGGATTTTTCATCAACAAACAGCAGCAGGAAAGCCTGATCACGCGCTTTGGAAAACACACGCGCACCGTTCAGGACCCGGGCCTTCATTTAAAAGTCCCCTTTATCGACAAGATCGCCAAGGTTCTGGGCACAGACCTGCTGCAGGCTTCGGAAAAGCTGGCAACCAAAACCAAGGACGACCTGTTCGTCGAGCTTCCGATCACGGTCCAGTACCAGCTAGCCGACTCGGCAAAGTTCTACTTTAAAAACCGGGATGCCGGAGCCAACATGATGAAGCTCGTCAGCGCCGCGGTACGGACGGCAACGTCGGGCAAGGATTTCCAGGATCTCTATACTGACCGGGACGAGCTCAGCAATGCCGTGATCGCGCATATCCAAAAGGATGTCGACGATTTCGGACTGGCGATCCGCCGCATCGTGATCGATGAGCCGACAGCGCCGGCCGCCGTTCAGAACGCCTTCAACGAGGTCCGCGCCAGCGAACGCCTCAAAGAAGCCGCCCGTAACAAGGCCGAGGCGAACCGGATCGAGGTCGTCACACGGGCCGAAGCGCAAAAAGAGGCCGATGTTCTGCATGGCGAAGGCAAGGCCGGGTTCCGCAAAAAAATATTCGACCAGTACAGGGAACAGATCGACGCCCTGAGCGGCGGCGATCCGGCGCGTCGCGAAGAAGCGATTGCCGTCATGATGCAGGCCATGCATCAGGATACGCTGCGCGACGTCGGCGAAAAGGGCAATCTGGTCATCGTGACCGAGGGCGGCAGCAGCGGCGGCACCCATTCCGGTATCGCGCAGGCCATCGCCCAGATGCAGACCTTAAGGGCTGCGAACGATGTTCACAAACAAGCGGCACCTCCGGCTGCTGCAGCTACTCCGGCACCCGGCGGCTAAGCGGGAAAAGCCGTGTGCCTGAATGCGCCAGGGCGCCCGAAAGGGCGCCCTGTTTGCTTTAAAGGCTCAATGTCCGGTTTGTTTTCAGGCGCCCTGCGGCAATTCGCCCTTGCCGCCAAGGCCGCCGATACCGCCCCCGGCGGGAACCGAGGAGCGCGGCCTCTTGTCCTGCTCCTCCTCCATCAAATCCTCGCGTATGATCGGCTCGCCGCGCAGCAGGGTCTTGATTTCATCACCCGAAAGCATCTCGTATTCCAGCAGCGCCTTCGCCACCGTGTGCAGATCCGCCAGCTTGTCCTTCAGGACTGTCCGCGCGCGCTCATAGGCGGTATCGACGATTTTGCGTACCTCTTCGTCGACAATCGCCGCCGTGTCATCGGACAGGTTTTTCGATTGCGCGACGGAGTGGCCTAAAAACACCTCTTCCTGGTCGCGGCCGTAATGAAGGGGGCCCAGACGGTCGGACATGCCCCATTCCGTCACCATGCGGCGCGCGATATCGGTCGCCATGCGAATGTCGCTGGAAGCGCCCGTCGTTACCTTGTCGTGGCCAAAAATCAGCTCTTCCGCCAGGCGCCCGCCCATCGCCACGGCCAGATCGGCCTTCAGCTTGGCGCGCGACATGGAAATGCGGTCGCGCTCCGGCAGGCGCATGACAAGCCCTAGCGCCCGCCCGCGCGGGATAATGGTGGCCTTGTGGATCGGATCGGACTCCGGTTCGTTCAGCGCAACGATTGCATGTCCGGCCTCATGATAGGCGGTCAGCTTTTTCTCCTCGTCCGACATGACCATCGATTTGCGCTCAGCGCCCATCATAACCTTGTCCTTGGCCTCCTCGAATTCATCCATGCCGACAACGCGCTTTCCGCGGCGCGCAGCAAGCAGCGCCGCCTCGTTCACCAGATTGGCAAGATCGGCGCCTGAAAAGCCCGGTGTGCCGCGCGCCAGAATCACCAGATTGACATTCTGCGACAAGGGCACTTTCTTCACATGGACGGAAAGTATTTTTTCCCGGCCCTTGACGTCAGGCAGAGGAATGACAACCTGGCGGTCGAAACGGCCCGGGCGCAAAAGCGCCGGATCCAGAACGTCGGGGCGGTTGGTTGCCGCCAGAATAATAACGCCTTCATTGGCCTCGAACCCGTCCATTTCCACCAGAAGCTGGTTGAGAGTCTGCTCGCGCTCGTCATTCCCTCCGCCCAGACCTGCGCCACGGTGGCGTCCAACCGCGTCGATCTCGTCGATGAAGATGATGCAGGGCGCATTCTTCTTCGCCTGCTCGAACATGTCGCGCACGCGGCTGGCGCCGACGCCGACAAACATCTCGACAAAGTCGGAGCCTGAAATGGTGAAAAAGGGAACGTTGGCCTCACCGGCGACGGCGCGCGCCACCAATGTCTTGCCTGTACCGGGTGAGCCGACCAGGAGCGCGCCCTTGGGAATCTTTCCGCCCAGGCGCTGGAATTTCTGCGGATCTTTCAGGAATTCAACAATCTCGCTCAACTCCTGCTTGGCCTCGTCAATGCCGGCGACATCCTCAAACGTAACGCGGCCCTGGTGCTCGGTGAGAAGGCGCGCCCGTGACCGGCCGAAACCCATGGCACCGCTTCCGCCCCGCCCCTGCATCTGGCGCATGAAGAATACCCACACACCGATAAGAAGCAGCATGGGAAACCATGAGAGGAAGATGCTCAGCGCGCTGATCTGCTCCGGGTCTTCGCGTTCCGCCGTAATGCGCACGCCCGAGCCCTGCAGCCGGTCGACGACGTTTTCGTTCTGCGGTACCTGGACGACGAATTCCTGGCCCGTACCGGAAAAATGGCCCTTGATCTGCTGGCCTTTTATGACCAGATCGGAGATGCGGCCCGCGGAAGCCTCGCTCATAAAGTCGCTGTAAGCCAGTGTGTCGGCAGCGGCAGCTCCCCCCTGTTGCTTCTGCGTACCCTGAAACACGTTGAACAAAAAGGCGAGCATCAGGCCGATGCCCAGCCAGAAAAGGAGATTGCGTCCGAAGTTGTTCACCCGCGCCTCATATGCTTTGGTGTTCAGGATTTCGTGTTCACGCCGGGAAAACCCGGCCTTTTCAAGTCTACTAGATATTTAGGTCCCTTGTCCAAGCAAACAAGGCTGTCTTTTGCTTACAGACGCAGGCTTTTCGCTCTATTTCCCGGGCTTTTTCTCTCTTTCGACGGTCGCCAGCCCTCTTTTCCGGTCCCGGCCCAGAATAAACCCGCCCAGCGTGGCCCGTTTGAAAACGGAAGACCCGAACAGCTCCTGCACCAGCTCCTCCAGACGCTCACGGCGCGGGCCATAACCCTCGGTCTCCGCCGGGCCCGGGGCGAGCTTCCGGGCCGCCTGCAAAATAACGCGCAGGCGAATCTCTTCCGGCTCGCGCTGCAAACCGGAAAAACGAAAGGCCACCATGTTTTTTCCTTCCGTCTCCAGAAGGCGGTCATAGGCATCTTTTGCGCAGTGATCGAGCGCGGCGCGCGCCATCTGCATTCTTTTCGCCGTCACGGCCAGACGCTTGGCGGTCAGCCCTTCCTCCTCCAGCACGGCGAAAGAGCGGCGCAGGCGGACGCGGGCAAAGGCGGGGTCTTCATTGGTGGGATCGCGGGCAAACCAGAGACCGTTTTTGCGACACGTGGCGACAAGACGCGCCTTGGGCACATCAAGAAGCGGCCGCACGATTCCGGTGACGCCATCAGGGTCCGTCTGTCGCGGTACCATCGCACCCAGCCCGTCGATTCCGCTGCCTTTGGCCAGGCGGAATAAAAACGTCTCAGCCTGATCTTCCCTGTGATGCGCAACAAAAAGCTTTTCGATGCCGTGGCGGCGGCAATAGACGGCCATCATTTCATAACGGTCGTGCCGCGCCTTTTCCTGCAGACCGGCTTTCGTCTTCGGCGGCCTGCGTTTGAGAATCGTATGAACAACATGCGGACAGGTCTTTTTGAGGGCCCGGCCGACTTTCATCGCCTCTTTTTGCGATTCAGGGCGCAGGCCATGATCGACGGTCAGGGCATGAATGACAGGCGCCTTTTTTCGGCCCGCCGCAGCCTGCGCCAGCAGCCAGCACAGCGCCATGCTGTCCGGCCCGCCGGAGAGAGCCACCGCCACCGGGACGTCAGCCTCCAGCGCTGCCGCAACGTCAGGAAGGTTTTTGAATTCCTGCACGCTCAGAGGGGTCGACTGATTATGATCGGATACACGCCGGCTCATAGACGCATTCTATAGCGCCACAGACTGTGCCAGGCGAATAAAATTTCACGCTTTATCGTTAATTAAAAGGGGACGGGGACTTAACTCACGCCCGGAACAATCACAGGCACGCCGTCATTGCGCCGCTCTATCGGGCCGCTTACGACCGGCGGCGCCAGGGGTACGCCCTGCGCACGGGCATCGAAATTGGAACCCAGGCCGCCATTTTCCCGTTGGTAAGCATACTGATCCGCACGCTTATTGGCGCCCATATTGCCGACGTAATCGGCGATACTCGTTCCTCCGTAATAGGCAGCAGCCAGACCTATAGCCAGGCCCATCAGGTTTGATGTCATGCCGTCGCCCAGGCCCAGCACGTTGCGCGCCAGCCAGCCGCCATTGGCGCTGCCAAACTTGAACAAGGCCAGAGCACCGATAACACCGGCAATGGGCATGGCCCAATCGGGATTGTCTTCGGCCCAGTTTTTAACGTAAGAGAAGAGACCTTGCGCTTTTTCAGCACCCCAGAGCCCCCACTCCTTGACCGCGCCTTCCGAAGGTGAGACGCGGCCTGTGACAGGATCGATGCCTGCGAAGGAGTGTTGATTGAAAGTACCGGCGTATGCTGACATATAACCCTCCACTTATTATATTATGCCGTATTGTTTTATTTTTTCTTTAGTTTCTTGCCATAAGGGTAACATATAAAGGCAATGTTTATCAAATTCCTTATACGGCGCACTTACAGCATGCCTGAGAGAGTCTTAATAAAGTGTTAATTTTTGAAAGTTTTGGAAAGTAACGCACGGAAGGCTCAGAAAGAACATCCCAGGGTGGACTTTTCCATCTCCGCCCGCTCCAGCACCGGAGCCGAGCCGGCCGGGTATTCGTGCTTGAGCTGGCCCAGCGTGACGCAGGCCTGGTCCTTCTTGCCCATGCCGGCCAGGGAAAGAGCCAGCTTCAAGAGGCTGTCGGGGGCTTTCGGACCTTTGGGATATTTCTGGTAGGATTCGGCAAAGACCCGCGCCGCGCGCTCGAAATTATTGCGAACGTAAAATGTCTCCCCCATCCAGTCCAGGGCGTTCGGGGTTAGGGAATGGCTGGGGTTCTGCGCCAGAAAAGCCGCAAAGCCTTTTTCTGCCTCATCGTAGCGGCGGACGCGCAGCAGCGCAAACGAGCTCTCATAGGCCGCCGTCGCGGCATCACCCCCGGCCACTGGCGCGCCTTCGGGTGACTGGGTGATCGCACCCAGCTGTCCGGCCACGGGCGGGCTTTCGCCCGGGGCGGACTGAGGCGGCATGACCGCCGAAGACGTTGCCGCCGGAGACGTCAGGGAAAAAGCCTGCGGTGCGGCCGGCGCTTCCGTGTTCGTGTTCATCAGCGGCACGGCTGATGCAGAAGGTGGTGGCACGCCGCCCGCGGCGCGCGCTTCAAGATCCGCAAGACGCGCCATCACGGCATCAAGCTTTTCCTGCAGCTGTCTTTGATTGTATTCCTGCTGTTCCAGACGACCGGTCAGGCTGCCCATATCGGACTCGATCTGCGATACACGGGTCTGCATCGCCGCCATCAGCCCTTCGGAATCGCCGCCCCCGCCCAGGCTGCCCGGCGGCGGGGTTTCGCCCTTGAAGACGGCACGGCTTAAGGTCTGGATTTCATTCTCGAGACGATCGACGCGGTCCTGCACATTCTGCTGCGCCCAGGCAAAGCCGGGAGCCAGAGCGAGGGCCGAGAAAAAGAAAAGGCACAGAAACGCGCTGCGCTGTGCCTTTTCCCTATATAGTTTAAATACTACCGGCATCAGAGGTTAGTTGACCTCGGTCACGCTGCGGCGGTTCTGGGCCCAGGCGGACTCGCTGGAACCAAGGACGGCCGGGCGCTCTTTGCCGTAGCTGATCGTGTTGATGCGGCTGACCGGAATGCCCAGAGCCACAAGCTGGTTCTTGACGGCGTTCGCGCGGCGGTCGCCGAGCGCCAGGTTGTACTCGCGCGTACCGCGCTCATCGCAATGGCCGCTGATCGTCACGTTGACGTTCGGGTATTTCTTGAGCCACTCGGCCTGCAGACCCAGCGTGTTCTGGCCTTCGGGTGTCAGGTTGTACTGGTCATAGCCGAAGAAGACGCGGTCGCCGACATTGACGACCAGGTCCTGCTGGCTGCCCGGCGTAACGCCCATGTTGGCGCCCGGATAGGCTTCGGTGCCGTCCAGAGGACCGGCAACAGCGGGCGTCTCGTCCACGCGGACGTTTTCCATGGCCGACTTGTCCTTGCTGGAGCAGGCCGCAACTGAGACAACCATAGCCGCCATGAGCAGGGTGCGAAGAGTACGGGCAAACATGAGAGTTCTCCTTAACCTAAAATGTTTTATCAATCTTGCTGTTTGTATTCCGATAATTAAGGGATGTAAATCCCCGAATCGCATATTTACTTAGTTTTATTGTTTTGCACACCCTCAAACAAGGGCACCCCAGCACCGATATATAGTTACCCACTATGAATTTTGCATGACGAAAAAAAGGATTTTTTGTGTCCGAATGGTAACAAAGCCCGAAGCGCCCCTCAGAGAAAACGCCTGATCTGCTGCAACAGGACGGCAGCGTCCTGTTTATCGCGTCCGGCAGGCGCCTCGCTGATATAGGCGGACAGATCCTCAACTGCCTGCGCGTATTTTCCTACCCGGGCGTTCAAGACTCCGGCATCGAACAAAAGGCGGAACTCCCCCGGCGCGATGGCGCGCATTTTCTGGACGGCCCGCAGCGCCCCTTCGTAATCGCCCTGCTCTATTTTCCTAATCTTGATGTTGTTCTGCAGCCGCACCAAAATCGTGCGGTTGGCCGCTGGCACGTAATAATCCGCCGACAGTTCCGCCTGCGGCCCGTTCGTCTGCTTGACCAGGCGGCGCAGATCGGCGGCCTGAAGAACAACCGCGCCGTTGAAGGGGTCAAAAATCAGCCGTTCCCCGCCCTGATCCAGGCGGGCGACAAAATGCCCGGGCAGGTTCAGGCCGTGCGCCTCCCACCCCTGCGCGCGCGCCACATGGATGTAAATGACTGCCAGCGTGATCGGCATGCCTTTGCGGCGCTCGATGACATCCGCAAGACAGGCGTTCCTGATATCGTCATAAGTCTCTGCATCGCCGGCGTAGCCGTGCATTTCAGCCAGAACATAGCGCAGCGCCTCAAGACGCGTGGCCAGCGTGTCCCCGGCACCGGCACCGACACGAGCCGTATAGCGTTGCGCCGTTTCCTCACA
Organism: Alphaproteobacteria bacterium; assembly: GCA_025451095.1. Taxonomy (GTDB): domain Bacteria; phylum Pseudomonadota; class Alphaproteobacteria; order Micavibrionales; family Micavibrionaceae; genus JACQIJ01. The sequence goes on along the minus strand of JANWLB010000077.1, from coordinate 1,235 downwards.
AAGTTGTTTGAGATGCGCGCGGCAGGACTCGGCTCGCCCGGTTCCGCCGGCATCATCCATTTTCAACGCGACTTCGGCCAGATCGATATCCCCGTCCGGCAACGCGCCCAGCGCCGCCAGATCGTCGCTGGACAGATCGGCGCTCACGGCTGGAGCCAGGCTCCCCCCTGCTGCGGAGAATTGGCAACAGGCTCTCCGGTCTGCTTGACGTAGCTGATCACCTGTTTGACGTGCGGTATTGTGCGCGCGATGTTCATGACGCGATCGAGCTCGGCGTTACTCTCTGCATTGCCCATCAGATAGACAATGCCCTGAACCGTCTCTATCGAGTAGTTGATCGACTGAACATCCGCATCGAAGGTCATGGCCGTCCGCAGACGCGTGGTTATCCATTTGTCGCGCACATATCCCGGCAGGCCGTCGCCGGCAGCCACCCTGATTTCGTTGATCACCTGCTTCACACCCTCGACCTGCCAGGCCAGGCGCACGGCCTCGACACGGTCCTCTGGATTCTGTACCACGCCCGTCAGGAGAACGCGGCCCTGATCAACCGTAATATTCAGCTCGGCGAAAGTTTTCAGATCGTACTTGAACCATTTGTCGCTGATCAGCGCCTTGATCCTGATGTCGCTGACCGCGCCGCTGACGCCGCCTTCGCGCGCAGCCGCCACGCCGGCCGCTGCGCCGGCACCTGTAGCCATGCCTATCGGCGTGCACCCGGATAAAATCAAAAGGGCGGCGGGAATAAAAATGAATATACGATTTTTGTTTTTCGTGCTCATCGGACGAACTCCTGTGAAACAGGTGGCAGGATGCCGGAAAGCGAATCCTGTCCCTCTATTATGGCGGCGGGCGCCAGGCATTGTCCAGATGATCCCAGCGCCAGGGCGACGCCATAACCACAAGATCGAATCTTATCTGCAGACCGGCCAGCTGAGGATGCGCGGCAATAAAATAATGCGCGGCACGGCTGATTCTCATCGTCATAGAGGGTGTAAGCGCCTGCAGGGCCTCTTCTTTCCGCTGCCGGGCCTTGACCTCAACAAAGGCCAGAACAGGGCCGCGCCGGACAACCAGATCAACCTCTCCCACCGGGGTTTTATAGCGCCTCGCGAGAATCTTATAGCCCTTCAGGCGCAGCAGCAGGGCCGCCGTCCGCTCCGCCGCCAGCCCGCGGCTATAGGCAGCCAGACGGCCTGCGGCCGCTTGGTTGTTATTCTTTCTTGTCCTGATCC
>JANWLB010000076.1 GCA_025451095.1 Alphaproteobacteria bacterium | reverse complement strand
GCCACGTCGGCCTTGAGCGCGGTCCATGTCTTGTGAACCATCAGGTCGCGCACCTTGCTAATAACGGAGGCGTGCTTTGTAAGATTTTCCTCCGGCGGCGGCAAAGCAATATAGCGAGCCACGCGCATAGCTTTGGCATGGCCAGGATTGGAATAGAAAATGTTGGTATCAACGATCATTTCGCCGAAGGCAATCACCGCTTCACCTTCCTTGAAGGCGCGTAGGCCGTCATAGCTGGCGCGCGGGCGCACCTGCATGGCTGCCTGTTGCGTATCGTAATAGGAACCCATCCCGCGGCCGCCCTCCAGTTTAAAGCCCGAAGTTTCGATGACGAGGGCCGAGCCGACTGTTTTCTCAAAGAATTCTTTTGTCTGGGTTGGGTCTTCCAGCTTGCCGAATATCTTGATGTTACAGTTCGCAGTGATGGAGCGCGCCTCTTCCTTGACCCGTTTTTCAAGAGCGGGAAGATCCTGCGCGGAATAAACAAGACAGAAACCGAGAGAGCGTGCCTGCGCGGCCATGACGGCCATACCCTGCGCCGTATAATAGCCGACCTCGTCGAACACGGTCATGAAGGGCGTGGAGGAGTTCGTGGGCTTGTTCTCGATTACAGTGGCGGATTCACCCTCCACCTGAGAGCCGAGCGTTGAGCCCATCATGCCCTTGAGAGTGGCGGCCACGATTTTACCGAGGTTAGCGGTTTCATCGCTCGACTTTTCCAGGGCCGGGATCAGAACGACCAGGATACGGCGATTGAGAACGACATCGACCATGTCGACGTCGGCGGCCTGCGTATCGAATATATATCCATACTCGTCGCCGAGGGACTGCAGGGCCCGCGTGAACTGCATTGAGAGATAGCCGTGCTGCTGGCGCGGTGTGGTTGTATCATAAGCGGGCTGATCCGGCCCGGGCGGTTTTTCCTTGCCGTCATTGTCGAACGCTGCGTCGACATAGCCGGGCAGTGTGTCGAGATAGCCTTTGACGCCCTGTCGCAGATTAGGAGGCAGGGCCTCGTCGCGCGAGAGCTTAATGACGCTATTCAGGTTCAGGTATTCGCGGATCGCGCCGATCGACAGCGGGATATCCTGGTTGTCGCGCTTCCATGTCAGGGCAGGCATAAGCGAAGCGATCAGGGCGACCGCGCGCTCTTTCCACATGGCGTTGTCGCCTTCCGCTTCCGGCATCAGGCTGACGAGCATGTTGGTTAGGTATGAGGCCGAGCCCGACGAAAAGGGGTTCATGGTATTGGACGGCGCGCGCGTGTCCGAGTTACCGGTCATATAATTCAGGACCAGCAGATCATCATCCCGGCCAAAGCGCCGTACAAGGGATGACAAAGACGACCACAAATCGGTGTCGGCCTTGCCGTCGACATAGATGAAGCCCGATCCCCAGCACAGCGCGTTGGTGACCATCGATTTAAGACCTTCGGTCTTTCCCGAGCCGGTGGTTCCCAGGTAAAGAACGTGCGTCCGGGCGTCATTGTTGGTGAACCAGGCTTCTTCATTCGTGTCCTTCACGTTACCCAGGTAAAGGATGCCTTCGCCCTTGCCGCTGCGTCCCGGGCCTTCATTGCGCTTGTCCTTCCACTTGGCCCCGAAGGGAAGCTTGAAGGCGAGGGAGCGGTCGGCCTTGCGCAGCCAGATGAAATAAATCAGGAAAACAAGGAAGAACAGATCGGCGCCCAGCAGAAGGCCGACGTTGTTGTACAGGGCAAAGGCGCCGACCAGGAACATGCCGCAGGAATTCGACGGCCTTTTAAGCCAGTCCCCCACCCGGACATAGGTCGGCCGGATATCCCTTAGGACATCCTTATGCTTTCGTTCGTATTTCCTCTGGTCGAGTGCCATGCCGTCGCTTTGCCGTTATCTGCGTCAGATAATAATATCTAGCGGCCTCTCAAAAACTCATCCGCGGACAAAGGCACGCCCACCGCGCCCTGCGCGGTATCTGGTCCCGCCGCTTCCGTTTTTCCTCCCGCGCCGAAGGTCGTTTTTTTCGGTGCCTGTCCAAGAAGGACATTGAAGATAATCAAAAGAAGAATGCCGCCGGCCAGCGCCGCCAGCCATTTTCCGCCGCGGCCGCTTTTTTTGCCCGGGCTGGCTGCCGAGGCGCCTGAATCGTCATTGGCTATGCCGCCCGGCCTGATCTGGCCGCGCCCCTGCTCAAGGGCCTGAGCGGCGACCATCAAAGCCTTGACTGCCTGCGCGCGCGTGGCGAAGGGCGCAATATCGTTTACATCGCCGCGCGGGGTTTTCAATGTCAGGACGAAAGAGCCGCCTTCCTTCTCCCGCACTTCGAGAGCGGAGGCGCGGACCTGTCCCAGATCCATCTGCCAGACAACCGGCGATGTCGCGTCGGGGAGAGACAGAATCAGTGTGCCGTCGACGACTTTGGCGCTGGAGCTATAGCCCCCGGTTACAGTCTGAATAAGTTTTTTCATGAGAGGTTCTTCTCCAGTTTCCTTTTACTTGGGTTTCTTGACGCCGCGCTTGCCCGATCCCTTATAGTCGAGTTGTGGGATGGGGCGGGCCCGCGGCGATTTCATGTATTTTGAAATACTTTTCACCGATTCCTGGACCTTTGCCTTGGGGATGGGACGGCGGGTCAGCCGCTCCGCCTTGTAATGCGACATCGCGCCAAGGGCTTCCATATGATAGGACTGCCGGCCGAGATTATTCAGCGGATACCAGAGAGTGCGGTCGAAAGCGCGCAGCCACAAAAACTGCGCCGGGGCCATAACCCCGCCTTCTTCACGCGCGGTAGCCAGGGCGCGCAGCATGACCGTGGTTTCAAAGCCATGCTGGTTGCACCGGGAAAGCACCTCGCCGGCCAGAGTTTTTGTGCGCAGAATTTTTTGTGCGTCGCGCAGAATTTTTCTGTCCTTATTGAAGTTTATGCCGCCCGGATGCGACCAGCACTGCGCCAGGCGGCCCAGAAGCTCGTCGGCTTCACGCCGCTTGCGGGAGGTTTTCAGGCAAAAAGCAGCCAGCAGGATTTGTTTATGAGGGGCCATTTTTAGCGGGCCCTGCCAGCGCGGGCCCAGCTGCTTCGCAAAAGCGGCATGGGCCGCTTGCTCGTCGATATGTCCGTCAGGCGCGGGAATTTCATTATAGGCCAGCCATTCCTCGGGGCCCAGGGCTTCGGCAAAGGGCGGCAGGGTGGCCGGAACCGGCGCGCCGGGCGGGCGGGGCGGTTGATGGGATGGATTGAATTTGATAAAGGGGGAAATGATGCGAAATGTTCTTGCCTGCGCGCCGATCAGGCCGTCGAGATTAAGCTTGCGCCGGTATTGCGTACCCGGGCCCGACATGACAGCCCACAGGGACATCAGGCCCATGATTACGATGAACGGAATTTTTAAAGGGACCATCGGCAGCGCGGCGATCAGCGTCATAAGTCCGGTGTCGAGTTTTCTTGCCGGGATAGAGGCGATCTGGTCAAGCGCGTCGTGGAAATTTATAGGCGTGCCTTTCCAGTCGACCGTGTAGTCATCGGATACGAAAAGCGAGATCGCCCACATTTCAGACCAGCGAATCCAGCGGAAGGCACTTTTGACCTCGAACTCGAAAAAATACCAGAACAGCATCAGCAGGGCGAAGAAAACGCCCATAAGGATCATCCATCCCATTGCAGAATCGTGAAGCGTGTTTTTTTCGTCGGCCATGAAATTTTGTGAGCAGTCGCTTGTTGGTAGAAATCCGGTTGTACGCCCGTGCCGGAAAACGGGGGTGTTTCCGGCCAGATCAGGTCTATTTTCCCCAACCCATATTAATTTATCAGAAAAATGGGACTCTGACTATGCAGGGTCAAGGGGATTTCTTGAAAAAGCCATTTAAAACAAGGGGCTGAGAAAATAGGAATATTTTCCTTGATCAGCCCCCTCCGGGCTGTTAAATTGAAAATAAGAACAAAAAGGGAACAAAAAAGACGACCAAACAGCAAACATGGAAGAGAAGGAGTAAAAAATGCTGTACCGGCTGGGTTTCTGGTTTTTTGGCGGCAGGACATGTCGTCAGTCGGGGGCGGCGCCTTCTTCCCCGTCGTTTCTTCTTCTGGCGGACGGAGCGTCCCTTCTTCTCCTTTCCGATTCAACAAGCAAACTCAAGAGGCCCTGATCATGGCAGACAGTACGATTGAAAATCTCACCGACATTGCGGGGGCCGGCGGCGTGCAGGCCACCGATCTTTTTTATGTGTTCCGGCCCGGCTCACCCGATGCCGATTACAAGGCAGATTCTGACGGTCTTAAAACCTATGTTCTGGGCGGCACACCGGTCGTTACGGCGGCGGGCCGCGCGATTCTGGATGATGCCGATGCGGCGGCGCAACGCACGACGCTGGGTCTTGGCAGCATGGCCACGCAGGCGGCGTCCGGCGTTTCGATATCGGGCGGCGCCATCACCGGCATAACCGATCTGGCGGTCGCCGATGGCGGTACGGGTGCTTCGTCCTTTACCTCAAACGCCATCCTCAAAGGCAATGGCAGCAGCGCGCTGACGGCCAGCGGTGTCATTATCGACAGCAACGACGCGATTTACGGCTTCCACGCCGCGCTCAACGACCAGACGGGAACCACATATACGCTGAACGCAACCGACGCCGGCAAGGTCGTGCGCTGCACCAACGGCAGCGCCATCACTCTCACGCTGCCCAACAGTTTTCCCGTCGGTTTCGCTTGCGAGGTGATTCAGGGCGGCGCCGGGCAGATTTCGTTTTCGGCGGCGTCCGGCGCCTCGATCAATAACCGGCAGTCTCACACCAAGGTCGCGGGACAGTATGGCGCCATACGCCTCGTCGTCGTCGCCAACAGCGGCGGCTCGGCGGCGGTATATAATCTGGCGGGCGATACGGGAGCATAAGGAAATGACCCTGATCGCCTCAGCCATAGTGCATAAATCCGGCGCGGCCGCCGTGAACTCGCTCAAGGACATTGTGTCTTCGTGCGTGTTCGATCTGGACGCGACAAAATCCGCCAGCTACGGGGGCAGCGGCCAGACATGGGCCAATCTGGTTTCGGCGCCTGCCGACGGCTCTTCCCAGTCCGCCTATGATTTCGTGCTCGGCGATACGAACGCCGTGACAACTGACGATCCGACCTTCACCGGCTCGGCAGGATCGTCATCCGCGTATTTCGCGCTGGACGGCGGGGATTATTTCGACATTGCTTCCGGTGCCAACACAAATTTTCTGCGTGACATGCACAAGACCACGGGCGGCAGCGATTTGTGGTTTGCCATCGCTTTCAGATATGTCGACGGCGGCAGCCAGAACACCCTGTTCGGCACGCAGGCCGGCTCAGGCGTCGGTATGCGCGTTTATGTGGCCTCGTCCGGCGACCAGGTGAACGTGGTGCAGCGCGGCGGTTCAAGCTCCACGGTGTCGGGTGGCACAGCGCTGACGGATGGCGCGGATCATCTGGTCGTCATCTCCCATTCCCATGGCGGCAATAATACGCGGATCTGGGTGAATACGACGACAAAAACAAATGTTTCCCAAACCTTCAGCACAACGACAAGCGACGCAGCGAATGCGCTTAGCGTGGCGGCGAACGGCACGCACGGGGCCCTCCTTGCGAACACGACGAGGATTTACGCGGTTGCGATGGGCAATGCCTATATTGACGACGCCGAAGTCGCGCTCATTGCCGCCGAATATAACAGCCGCCACGGAAGGAGCTACGCATGACCGATCCGGCCGCCCCGCAACTCATCACACAGTTCATCGTCTGGGCCCATGAAATCGACGCGGCCTTCCGTGCCGCCTATGTCCTGACCAGCGGCGAGGAAATCCAGTCAGCGCCCGCCCTCAACCAGACGCAGACGCATTACATGGCGGGTTCTTCGCGCCTGGATTCCGGGGTGGCGGCGGATCTTCTGGCGGAGCCGGATTTTGCCGGCGCGCTCTATATCGGCGCGTCGCCGCCTGCCTGGTGGTTGCCGGAAGCCCCGGAAGAAGGCTAGAGTCATATAATTATTGATAAATAAAGCCCCGGCTTGTATATAAGCGGTATATCAGGGGGCGTTTACCCATGCCCCGGGCCGGCATAGCTCAGCGGTAGAGCAGCGGTTTTGTAAACCGAAGGTCGGGAGTTCAATCCTCTCTGCCGGCACCATTTAAATTTTTCAATTAAATAAATTTCTTAGCGGGTTTTTTTGGGCGTTTCTCCAGCGTCTTCGCGGAGAATGAGAAAAGTCAGTGACAAATGCTAAAAAATTTATAAATCCTGGGCGAATTTATATGTCTTGTGCCATATTTATTCCATATCAAATTGATTTTGCTTTCAGAAACCGAAGGTGGTTGGGGCATCTTTGCTGGAGAAACGGAAAAGATTTTGTCAATTACTAGATTGAATCCTATGAAAAGATTCATCTGTAAATTCCAGCAGATGTTCTTCGGCAAATGGATAGGACACCTTCCAAATCATGGCAACTAGTACGCCAAGTATGAAGCCGCCTATATGAACAGCGTAAGCTATGCTTTCACTTTCAGAATATCCTTCAGTAATTAGCGACAGCATCTCCAAGCCAATCCAATAGAATAAAAATGCCCAAGCAGGCAGCGTGAATCGTTTCCACATATATCCAATAGTAAAAATCATGCGCATACGGGCATGAGGAAAAAGTGTGAGATACGATCCCATCATAAGAGCAACGGCGCCAGATGAGCCGACTACAGGTGCGATTGAATCAGAATGTATCACCCAATGCAGTAGTAATCCAGCTGCGCCGAGGGTTGGGAACGCAGCTAAGAAAATCCATGTACCAAATAATCTTTCTAATGATCGTCCAAAAATCCAAAGAAAAAGACAATTTCCGGCCAAGTGATAGATATCAGTGTGTACTAACGGAGACGTTATTAAGGTGTAAAGATTTTGCCAAGGGTGTACGGAGAAAAGAATAGGAATGAAGCCGAGATGGATTAAAACCCACTGATGAGTATTGCCTTCAAAAAATAAGGGCACATTAAGAATCGTGAGAATAAAAATAAGCGAGTGTACGCCGTAAAATCCTTTTGAATGCTTAAGATTGTCGCTATAAGGAATCATAATATTTTCTGTTAATGTTCAATTTCAAATGAATATATAGAGAAAAATGAAGGGGACTGCTATGAAAAGCTTTATTACATCATCAGGGGTAGCGCTATGTGGTCTCGTTACATCCGTATTAACTGCGGTAGGCGTAGTCCTTGTTCAAAATCTTACCGGTTTTAACCTCTTCACATTAAGTTTTTGGGTTGTGCTGCCGGTGGGTGCTTTTCTGGTCGGATTTGCAGCAGCCTCTGGCTATTTTTTTGGCTCTTTATATTTTCACAAAAAACCTGGACTACTGCTGCTCCTGCAAATGGTTTTAATCGCAGCCTTCACGCAACTTCTAATTTATTACATGGAATATTCTACGCTTATTCTTGATGACGGCACTAAGGCCAGCGAATACATAGCCTTTGGACAATATCTCGATCTGTCTTTGACAAAAGCTCATTATCGAATCGGTCGTAGTGCGCAGCACGATATGGGCGAGGCCGGAAGCTTTGGCTATTGGATGGCGTTTTTCCAATTTATTGGCTTTATGCTGGGTGGTGTTTCTGTTTATGTTTTCCTGTCTGGTCGCCCAATCTGCCAAGCGTGTGATAAATATTTCCGCCCGCTTGGAAAGAAGATAAAAAGCTTTGGAAGCACAGATGATTTGGCGGCGTATTATGATGTTCTCTATACGCATCCTGTCGTTTCTGAGCCTTTCTCGCAGATGATACGTAGTGAATATAAAGTCAAGACAGAAAAGGGATCATTTAATTTAACCGAAACTCTGCATGGCTGTCCCCAATGTAAAGCGCAAATGATAGAACATTCTGTGCAAGTTTTTAATGGGCAAGATTGGAAGGATATCGATCAATTAAAACGTCAGGTTAGTATGCCTGAGACAGTGAATCTTGTATCTGTCTTTAAAGCTTAACCAGCTTCCGCAGAGAGAGAGTAGAAAGGCTTAATCTCTTAGCTTGTGGACTTGTAAAGCCTCTGAAAGCCACGGTTTACTGGAGAAAATTTGCGGTCAAGGTTCGCACGCAGCGCCATTTTCCCAAGTAACTGATAGGAGCTAATTTTGAGTTCAATATCGCCCGGGATTTTCATTTCTCATTCGGCCTTACGCGAGGCCATTTTCGGCTCTGGGGTAACGCAGGGGTATTCAGGTTGTAACCCCCGCACTCCGCAACGCTAAAAGACGCGCCCGGGCTAGAGAATAAACACGCTTTCACCGTGCTGTGTTGCGTCCAGTCCCGCTTCTTCTTCCTCGTGGCTGACGCGCACGGGCATGAAGAAAGACACGGTCTTCAGGACGATGAAGGTCATGACGCAGGTATAGATAATGACGGCCAGAGCGCCGACCGCGTTGG
>JANWLB010000075.1 GCA_025451095.1 Alphaproteobacteria bacterium | reverse complement strand
GAAGAATATTGGTTAAATGTATTAAAGAATACAACTCCTGCTGTCTCATAACTGAAAAAGAAGATACCACCGTAATGCTCCCTGCCCTACGGCAGCAACAAGAAATCAAGCATTGCCACGGGAAGATCGGCTAACCCTGCGGGGAAAGCCCTGACTTCAGGCGCGAATATTTAAGAGTTGCCTCACCGGGTTCAAGCTTGTTGCCCGGCAACATTTCATTGTGAAAGAACCAGGGCTCACGTGCATTCGTCACCTCGACATCGACTCCGGCGACCGCCAGTTTCTGCTTGTAAGCTTGAAACGGCCCTGAGTCCTTAAAATCTTTTTCGTCAGGGTAGAAATGATAGCCGCTCGTATCCACCATGGCCATACGATGCAGCCGGGTCAGCCAACCTCTCGGACCGGCAGGAATCGTTTCATCCAGCGTAATCTTTTTTTTCACACCGCCAGGTGCGGCGTCGATCTCTGCATTAAGATTGCTGATTGCCTGCGGCGTCAAATGAGTGGAAGCACGGGTGAAAGTATCGCCGATAACTCTCAGCGCGGCCGCCTTCATGACCGGATACGTTTCATCAAGACCTTCAAACATACTAATGTGAGCCATATGATTCCCCTCCTTCTTATATTTTTATGAGTTCATGCTAGCATAATATTTATATTATGTCAAATTACATTTTTACAGTTTTCTCACTGCGTCAACAGCTAGAAATACAAATATTGCTGGGAAAAATCGGGGGAATTACATCTCCGGCGCGGCCGGCGCGCGCGGCTTTGTTACAGCCACAGCAATATCGGCTGAAGAATCTATAACCAGATTCTGCCCGGTGCGTTCGCCAAAAACCGTTACCAGTTTGCGGCTGAAACTTTTCAAGGCTTCCGCCGGATCGGGACTGCTGCCATTCGCAAAAGATACGCGCAGACTGCCTGCGTTGGTCTGCAGGACAAGTGCCCGCTCGCCTGTTTGTTGGTTTGCCAGATGGTTTCTGAGAAGGCCGCTATAGCTGTGTTTCATGATCATCCGCTTCCTGTTTTATATTTACATGCAATCACAGGGCGGCAATAAATGTCAAATTCAGGCCACTTTCTCCACGGCCACCTTTCTCGGCGGTATGACGCGCACCAATGTGATCTGGTTGCGCTGGCGGCGGACTACTTCGAAAGTAAAATCGTAGAAATGAAAGACCTGCCCGATGTTCGGCACGGCTTGTGATTCATGCAGGATCAGGCCCGCCAGCGTCGAATAATCCTTGTCGTCCGGCAGGTTCCACTCGAATTCACGATTGAGATCGCGGATCGTTACCGTGCCGTCAATCATATAGGATCCATTCGACTGGCGGCGCACGCCGCGCACGATCTTGTCGGTTTCATCGTCGATTTCGCCGACAATTTCCTCAAGTATGTCCTCCAGCGTGACCACGCCCAGAAGACTGCCGTATTCGTCGACAACCAGCGCAAAATGCTCGCGCCGCTGGCGAAAGGCCTGCAATTGGTCGAACAAGGTGGTCGTATTTGGCACAAACCACGGCTCAGACGCCAGTGATTCAATATTAATCTGCGACAAATTCCCTTCGTGCGCCTGCATTTCCCGGATCAGGGATTTCACATGAAGGATGCCGATGACATTTTCCGGTTTTTCCTTCCACAACGGCAAGCGCGTATAGGGACTTTCCAGCACATCTTCGACAACCTTCTGCATCGGCTCGCTGGAATCAATCATCACGACCTTGTTGCGCGGCGTCATGATCGATCCGACCCCGACATTGGCAAGATCAAGGATGGAGCGCAGCATGGCCCGCTGCTCTAGCACGCCTTCCTCCGGCCCGTGATGCAGTTCGATTGCGCCCCTGAGCGCATCAATATGGTGTCCGCCGCTGACCTTGCTCAGGTCAGCGCCAAAAATCATGAATGTAAAACGGCATATGCCCGTGATCAGGGCGGTAATGGGAGCAAAAATCAATATGACCGCACGTATTAGCGGAGCAATTTTCATGGCCATGCTATCGGCATGATGCAATGCATAAGTTTTAGGCATGACTTCGCCGAAGATCAAAACCATTGCCGTCATGACACCTGACGCATACAGAACGCCGGACTCGCCGAACAACCTGATCAGAAGACCCGCGGCAATGGCCGATGCCATGACATGAACGGCTGTATTGCCAAGCATCAGCGCGCCGATCATGGTTTCCTTGTCCTCGCGAATTTTTTTGACCATGGCCGCACGCTTGTTGCCTTCTTTCTCGAGCGTGTGCATGCGCGCTTTCGACGCGCCGGTCAGCGCCGTTTCAGAACCAGCAAAAAAGCCTGACAGGCCAATCAGAACGACAATCACAATGATTGACTCGATGGTACCCAGCAGGGGATCGGCATGAGGATCGGGGGGTGTCATATTACTTTCCTTTCATAGATTCAGCGATGATCTGCTTTGCATCCTTCAAGTCTATGTTTTTACTGACGACGGCTTTGCCTATGCCGTGCGCCAGGATAAAAACGACCTTGCCATCCGTAACTTTTTTGTCGTGTGTCATGAACGCCATGATTTTATCTATATCACTGAAGGACGGGCGCACAGGCAGTCCCATGGCGGCAAGATGCTTTTCCACCCGCGCTTCATCCGCCTCCGGACAAAGCCCCAGCCGCACCGAAAGGCGGAACGCCAGGACCATGCCGATCGCCACGGCCTCGCCGTGCAGCAGGCTGCCGTCATAGCCGGCAGCCGCCTCGAGCGCGTGGCCGAACGTATGACCGAGATTGAGAAGCGCGCGGACGCCCTTCTCGGTCTCATCCTGCGCGACGATTTCTGCTTTCTTGCGGCAAGCCGTCTCGATGGCTTTTGCCAGCACCTGCGGCTCCAGAGCGCAGACTTTCGTGCCCTGGGATTCCAGCCAGATGAAAAATTCAGGATCGTTGATCAGGCCGTATTTGGCGATTTCAGCATAACCGGCCAGCAACTCGCGCCGCGGCAGGGTTTCCAGCGTGTCGAGATCGCAAAGCACGGCTGCCGGCTGGTGAAAGGCGCCGACCATATTCTTGCCTTGGGGAGTATTGATGCCGGTTTTGCCGCCAACCGAACTGTCGACCTGCGCCAGCAGCGTAGTTGGAACCTGCACGAAGGGTATGCCGCGCAGCGCAATCGCAGCGGCGAATCCGCCCAGATCGCCCGTCACTCCGCCGCCAACGGCAAACAGTACCGATTGCCGGTCGGCCTTGTTATCGAGAATCCATGACAGGACGCTTTCAAGCTGTTTCCACGACTTCGATGCCTCGCCCGGCGGGACGCTGCGGATATGGACCTGCGCCGCTCCGGCTTTTTTCAACCCTTCCGCCAGCATCTCGGCATAGGTGTTTTCAATATTATAATCAGCCAGCACGAACAGCGTCCGCCCTGCTGGATTGAATGGCAGATGCTCTTTTATATGCGCCAGCAGCCCCTGTCCGATATGGATTGGATAAGACCGGCTGCCGAGATTGACAGTAACCGATTCAAGAATGGTCATGCGCATTCCCCATACAAGTAATCCCGCAGCGCCTCCAGCGCCTGATTCAAGATCGAATCAACCGGGCCATTATGGCTGTCGACCGTGATATCGGCCTTCGCATAGACAGGATAGCGTTTTTCCGCAAGATCTTTAAGGATTCGTTCCGGATCGCCGTTGCGCAGAAGAGGCCGGCGGTCGGTGCGGCCTGTGCGCTCGATCATGACGGGAATCTCGGCCCTGATCCAGATGGATATTGTATCGTTCCAGACCGCCTCGGCGGTTCCGGACGTCATAACGGCGCCGCCGCCGGTAGCGATCACCTGAGCCCCCCCGTCCAGAAGCCGCTGGATAACGCGCTTTTCGCCATCCCGGAAATAGGCTTCGCCGAAGCGGTCAAAAATATCGGCCACCGCCATGCCCGCCGCCTTTTCAATCTCGTCATCGGAGTCGGCAAAAGGCAGCCCGAGGGCTTCAGCCAGAAGGCGGCCGATACGGGTCTTGCCGCACCCCATCAATCCTATCAGCACGATAGGCCGGTCAAGTCGGGCGCGAATATCCTCAACAACGCGATTTCTGGGGTCGGGCGCAGGCATATCCTGTTATAGGGTAAGAGCCGGGCGGGGGGCAATCGGACTTATATAGCTGCTTATATACTTATATATATGCATCTCCCCATTGAATTCCCCTTCAATCTTGACTAGTTTCATAACCATGAAAAGCAAAGTCACGAAAATATCGCTGGCCGCGACGGCCGTTCTGCTGATCGGCGGGCTGGTTTTCCTGGCCATTACCGATATCAACGTCAAAACCTCACAGGTAACGAAAACAATTCCCAATGAGCGTTTCTACAAAACTGACTAAAGGCGCTCTTTTCTGCGCTGTCCTGCTTATGTTCGTAATACCGCTGGCCCGCGCCGCGGATGAGGACGACCGCATGGCCGGAACAATGCCCCGGTCGAAGCCGGCATCCCATCCGGAAGAAGTAACCGATATGCCTGCAGAAACCGGACCCGAAAAACAACCGCAGGTCATCCCGGCGAATTTTTCACGGATTGAATCATCCGGCGTACTGACAAATCCGAAAGAGGGAGCGCTCGGAATCGACATGTGGCAGGGCAGTACAAGACCTTTCGTTCTCTCCCTCTTGCCGGAAATGCCGGTATCCCCCGGATACAGAACCATTCATGATCTTGTCCGCCGCGCCCTGCTGACCAAGGCCGATACGGCCCTGCTCAAGGACGGCGACGACATCGAACCCGGCCATGATCTGCTGACCCTGCGCATCGAGAAGTTGACCGACATCGGCGATTTCGCGCAGGCCGTTGCGCTTTACACGCAAAACAACGAAACGCCTTATCACGAGCGTCTCGCCCGCGCGGGCGTGCTGGCCAGGCTGTATGACGGCGAAACCGCGCTGGCATGCCTTGAAACAAAATCAACCGGCACTAATTTCAAGGATGTGCCGTTCTGGCAGCAGATGACGGGAATTTGCGATTACCTGTTGTCAAAGCTGGATGGCGAGAAGAAAACCGCAAAACTGAACATTGTTCCCGACAGTAAAATATTGCAGCAATTCCTGGCCTCCAAAAATTCGACCTACACGTTGTCATCGGCTCAGGATCTGAACAGTCTCAGCCTTTTCGAGGTCGCTGTTCTGGCTGCGGATCACCGTCTCACTTATGATGGTCTTAACAATACGGATCTGCATGGGATCGCGCCGCCGATGCTGTCGCTGCTGCTGCATGACAGCGCCATGCCGCGGGGCATCAAGTTCAGGATGATGGTTGCCGCCGTTGATCAGGGGCTGCGTAGCGCCGCCGATCTCAAGGCGTTTTATGAAGAAGCGTTCAATGCGAAGACGAAAGACGGAAAAATCCCGGCTTATGAAACTGTCGATGGATGGCAGCGGCTGGCATGGCTCAGCCACTTCGCCTACACCGACAAAAACCGGCCCGTGAAAGCGGAAGAAGTTTTTCAAAAGGCGCTGCCGCTTGAAAAAGAATATGGGGTTGCGGCCCTGTTCCCGTTTGCCATGCCTCTGGCCAAAAACATTGACGCTGTGAGTTTTGACGGCGAATCGCTGAAAACAGGCTTGAAATTGATGGTTTTGAACCAGATCGAGGTGCCGGAAGATTGGGTAAAAGCCCTTCCCCAGGGGGTTCCCGACAATAAAAATGACGTTCTTTTGCGTCTGGCGGTTGCTCTAAACAGCGGAAATAAATGGGAAAACGTTCTTCCCCCCTTTGAAGATGTGGATAACCTGATCGAGGGCTTGCCAGAAGCCCAAAGCCAGATTATAAAAATGTTGTACAAAAAGCTTGACAGAAGCGAAAAATTACATAATAGTACGGACAGTGGAGCTTATGAAAAGCTGCCTGACTTGACTTTCGGTGACGGTTATGTAATGCCATCAGTTGGCTTGATGGACAGCCTCGACAAGGCACTGACCGGCAAACGGCTTGGCGAGGTAATTCTTTTAAGCTCCATTGCGCTTCACGGCGCGGCTCCGGACAAGATTTATGCCGGACTGCTAAGAGAAGTAGTCAATGGTTTCGAGACAGTGGGGTTAACAAAAGAGGCTCGGGAACTTTCGAACGAAGTAGTACTGGGTCTAGGTAAGTAAAAAGGAGAAAGAAAATGGCACGTCCAGGTCGTCCGGCAATGCCGAAACCAAAGTTGCATCCTTTGGTGGATACATTTCTAGACATGCTCACCGCCGAACGCGGTGCAGCGATGAACACTCGTCAGGCTTACTGGCGGGATCTTGCAGATTTCAGTCTGTATCTACGCGACAAATTCAAAAAGGAAATTGTCGATTCTGGTGCGAACGAGATCAAGACCTACCTTGAAGATCTTGGCAACAAGATCCATGTAAAAGGTAAAAACCGCAACCAGATCGCAACGAGAACCGTGGCGCGCCGCCTGTCGGCCCTGCGCCAGTTCTATCGTTACCTCGTGTCGGAAAATGTCCGCAAGGATGACCCGACATCGACGATTGAAAGCCCGAAGCAGACACGTACTCTGCCGAAAACGCTTACGGAATCGGAAGTCAGTCTTCTGATCCGGACAGCGGCTCAGGGCGGC
The DNA here is from genome assembly GCA_025451095.1 of Alphaproteobacteria bacterium. GTDB lineage: Bacteria > Pseudomonadota > Alphaproteobacteria > Micavibrionales > Micavibrionaceae > JACQIJ01. The sequence continues at coordinate 322 of JANWLB010000075.1, read as the reverse complement.
GGCTCGGATAGCATCCGTCTCGTCTGTCTGCTGGAGATGCTCTACGCAACGGGCCTGCGGGTTTCCGAACTCGTCGGACTGCCGCTCTCGGCGATCGGCGAAGACATGCAGTTCCTCATGGTTGCCGGTAAAGGCGGTCGCGAGCGCATGGTTCCCCTCTCCGAACCGGCCCAGAAAGCCACCAAGACTTATCTGGATGTTCGTCAGCAGTTCATCGGACCCGATGACAAAGGCGTTCAGGCGCAATGGCTCTTCCCGTCACGTACGTCGGAAAGCGGCCACCTGACCCGCCAGCGCTTCGCGCAGTTGCTCAAGGACCTCG
>JANWLB010000074.1 GCA_025451095.1 Alphaproteobacteria bacterium | reverse complement strand
GCGCGCGTATCCTTCAACCGCCAGTTTGAAGATGCGCGGGATTGTATCCGGCAGCGTCTGGCGGCCAAGGCCGCTTCCGGCGGGGCGGGCGGCCCGTCCATTTCTCCTTAGAAAAAACGCACAAGAAAAAACTTATAGGAAAATCAAGCCGCCAGCGGCAGTGCGGCGTTGTCCGTGGCGGCGATCCAGCCGCCACCGATCAGGCGTGTGCCGTGATAGCACACGGCCGCTTGTCCGGGCGCGATCCCGTATTGCGCGTCTTTTAAGGTGATCGTCGCGGTGCCGGGGCCGGTGCGCGTGACCGTCGCGGCGACGGGTTTCATGGTGGAACGGAATTTGAGCTCTACCGTCACGCCGCTGTCTGTGCCGGTGGCGTCATCAAGCCAGTTACAGTCTTTGATATGCAGGATATTGCGCGCGAGGGATTCTTTCGGGCCGACGATCACCTGGTTTTGCGCGGGGTCGAGGGCAACGACGTAAAAGGGCGCGTTGTCGTCGGTATGGCCGCCGCCGATGCCCAGGCCTTTGCGCTGGCCGATCGTATATCCCAGGATACCCTCATGACGCCCCAGCACGCGGCCGTCGACATGAACGATTTCACCCGGCTTCTGCGCCTCCGGGCGCAGTTTGCGCACGACCTTGGCGTAATCGCCGCCGGGGACGAAACAGATATCCTGACTATCCGGCTTTTCCGCGTTGATCAGCCCCAGATTTTCGGCATGACGGCGTGTTTCCGCCTTGCTCCAGCCACCCAGCGGAAAGCGCAGAAACTCAAGCTGCTCCGGTGTGGTGGCGAACAGGAAGTAGCTCTGATCCTTGCCGTCATCGACGGCGCGGTGCATTTCGGCATGCATGCCCCCGACACCGGCGCAACGCCGGATGTAATGGCCCGTCGCCAGGCAGTCGGCCTTGAGATCCTGCGCGACTTTCATCAGGTCGCGGAACTTCACAGTCTGATTGCAGCGCACGCAGGGTATGGGCGTTTCGCCCCGGATATAGCTTTCGGCAAAATCATCGATCACTTCCTGGCGGAAGTTGCTTTCATAGTCGAGCACGTAATGGGGAAAGCCCCGTGTCTCGGCGACGCGTCGGGCGTCATAAATATCCTGCCCGGCACAGCAGGCGCCTTTTTTGGCAAGCGCCGCGCTGTAATCGTAAAGCTGCAGCGTCACCCCGACGACGTCATAGCCCTCCTCATGCAGAAGGGCGGCCACGACAGACGAATCCACGCCGCCGGACATGGCAACGACGACGCGCGTGTCCTGCGGTTTTTTGTTGAATCCCAAGCTGTTGGGAGTATGTGGCTCTGGCCTTGCGGTTTCTGGCATGGCGCGGATAATACAGAATTCGGTAAAATTCTTCAAGTTTGACGTAAATAAATCAGGCGTTTATAACTTACTGATCGGTTTAAAAAAGAGAGAAGGATCTCCAGCCTGCATGGCCGATACAGGGACAGCGATTAAAGAGGTTCTGGTTTTTTGCGGCTCCGCTCCGGGAAATAACCCGGTTTATATGGCGGCGGCGCGTCGGCTGGGCGAGCTTCTGGGAAAAAATCAGTACAATATTGTCTATGGCGGCGGAACCGGCGGGCTTATGGGCGAGGTCTCACAGGCGGCGCTTGCGCAGGGCAGTCGGGTCAGAGGCATTACCGTTCAGGTGTTCCACGCTTCGGCCCAGTATAAAAAGCCGGAAGGCTCGACCGAGGACATTACAAGCAACCTGATGGAGCGCAAGGCGCGTATGCTGTCTTCAGGCGATGCTGCCCTCATTTTGCCCGGCGGTTTCGGAACGTTTGATGAGATCGGGGAGATCGTGGTGGCGCAGGACATGAAAGCCTGGGCCGATCCTGATGCGGTTGTCCAGCCGGTGATTATTCTCAATACGAATGGATTCTATGACGAGACGATCCGCCAGTACGAAAAGGCCCAGCGGGAAGGGTTTATATATCCCGGCCACGAAAAGATCATCCAGGTCGCCGGAACGCCGGAAGAAGCCATCGGGAAGCTCAATGAATGGCGCAAAATGGGCCGTATTACCGCCCGCGCCCTTGATAATGCCGCTCTTCCTGTTGTGGTTGTCACGAAACCGCCCGTTCTGCGCGCGGGCTGAATAAAGAGATTAAAAAAGCTAGTTTTCCCAGCCTTCGGGGGTGCCGGGTACGGCGACAACCAGCCCATCGAGCGCCTCGGTCACACGGATCTGGCAGCACAGGCGCGAATCCGGCCTGACATCAAAGGCAAGATCCAGCATATCCTCTTCCTCCTCGGAGCGTTCGCCGTCCGGCGGCAGGCATTTTTCCTGCCAGTCGGGATGGACATAGACATGGCAGGTGGCGCAGGCCAGGCCGCCACCGCAGGCGCCTTCAATCTGCTCAATATTATTCTTCTGGGCAACTTCCATGACGGAGAGGCCCAAAGGTGCGTCCACTTCTTTTTGCGTACCGTCTGTCATGACGAAGGTGATTTTAGGCATGGCTATAAACTCACTTTTTATGACGTGACCATCTTTGACCAGATGGTGAGAAAACTGTCAATCTCTGCGGCTGTGGTGCTCCATCCCAGCGAGACGCGCAGGGCGCTTTCGCTTTCCGCCGGGGCGGCGCCCATGGCTTGCAGGACGGTGCTGGCCTTGACTGTGCCGCTGGAGCAGGCGGAACCGCTGGACACGGCGACGCCTGCAAGGTCCAGCGCCATCAGGCGCGTCTGGGCGGGCACGCCGGGCAGGGCGAAGCAGGATGTGTTGGCGACGCGCGGCGCATCCTGGGCGAATATGACGGCGGCTGCCGAGAGGCGCCTGATCTCCCGCTCCATTTTGTCACGCAAGGCGGCCAGTTTCTGAAACGCGGCCATGTCCTGGCGTGCCAGCTCTGCCGCCAGCCCAAAGCCCGCAAGGGCGGCGACGTTTTCCGTGCCCGCGCGCTGGCGCTTTTCCTGGCCGCCGCCGTGCAGAAGCCGGGCGGGATGTGCGCCCGGCGCGCAGATCAGAGCGCCGGCGCCCTGGGGCCCGCCCATTTTGTGGGCGGAAAGACTTAAGTAGTCCAGCTGCAGGGCCGCAAAATCAAGAGGAATACGCCCGGCGGCCTGCGCGGCGTCGGTGTGAAAATGAACCGACGGGTGGCGCTTTTTCGCGGCACGCGCCAGCGTCTCGACGGGCTGGATCGCACCCGTCTCGCTGTTGACCATCATGACGGAGATCAGGGCCGGCGGCGGACCTTTCGCAATAATTTCCTCGAAGGCAGCCTGGTCCACAACGCCGGATTTTGTCACAGGCAGGCGTTCGGCCTGCGGCGCGGATTCGAGCACCGAAGGATGTTCAATGGCCGAGACAAGAATGCGTTGGCCTGCGAAGGCTTTGAGGACGGCGTTGTTGGATTCCGTGGCGCCGCCGGTAAGGGTCACCTGCGCGGCATTCACGCCGGCGAGCCCGGCCACCTGTTGGCGCGCGGCCTCGACATGGCTGCGGGCGGAGCGGCCTTCCTGATGGACGGAGGAGGCGTTCCCCGTTTCGCCCAGCACGGCACGCATCAGCGCCAGTACATCCGGCTTGAGCGCCGTTGTCGCGTTATGGTCGAGATATAGGCGCGGGCTTTTCATGCCCCCTGATATAGAGCTTTTTAGCGCAGCGTTTCAAACAATTTGTTGGTCAGGGCGTGTTCATTCAAATTGTCGTTGGTAACATCCTCAAGCGTGACCTGCCGCAGACAGACATGCAGGATTTCCCCAATATGTGTCCAAAGGGCCTGGGTTTGCGGATTGCCATAGGACTCGTAATTATCGCCGCCGGTGTTGCGCTGGGCCGGCACACAGTCTTCCGCCGATTCCAGAATGTCGGAAACAAGAATGTCTTTTGCCGGACGGGCAAGAACGTAGCCGCCTCCAGGGCCCCGGTAGCTGCGTACAAGACCGGCGCGGCGCAGGCCGGAAAAAAGCTGTTCAAGATAGGACAATGAAATCTTTCCCGAGGCGGCGATGCGTGAAAGAGGGATGGGGACCTCCTTGCCATGTTGGGCAAGCTCCACCATGGCCATAATTGCATGGCGGCTGCGGGTCGTAAGTTTCAGTTTGCTTTTTTTATGTTCTGCCATGTAACGCATACTCTAGGTTTTCAGATTTTAAGGAGATAAGAAAATTAGATATTTCTGATGTATTGTCAATAAAACTTCTGGTTAGTATCCACTGAGAATGACTTGCATCAAATAAGGCACCGGAAAGAGATTTCAGCGTCAGTATCCACAGAAATATCAGAGTGTTATGATAAATTTGTGGACGTTCCAGAATCAGGGTGCTATAGGAAGGGCACTGTCGGCTGCATAAAATATTCTGCAGAAAAACAGAGTAAGCGAAGTTTATAAACCGACAGCTTAAGAGAACTAAGGGGAACATATGCCTGAGATTATTTTTAACGGCCCGGCCGGCCGCCTTGAAGGCCGTTATACTCATTCAAAAACACCCAACGCGCCGCTGGCCATTGTGCTGCACCCTCATCCTGAATATGGGGGGACCATGAACAACAAAGTCACATATTATATGTTTCAGACTTTCGTTGAGCGCGGCTTTTCGACCCTGCGTTTTAATTTTCGCGGTGTCGGTCGCAGCCAGGGCGCCTTTGACAAGGGCGAGGGCGAGCTGAGCGATGCGGCGTCTGCGCTCGACTGGATGCAGAGCATCAATCCCAACGCGCCCTATGTCTGGGTTGGCGGATTTTCCTTTGGCGCATGGATCGGTATGCAGCTTTTGATGCGTCGTCCGGAGATACGCGGATTTATTTCCGTGGCGCCCCCGGCCAACATGTACGATTTCAGTTTCCTGGCCCCGTGTCCGACCTCAGGCCTGATTATCCAGGGCGGTAAGGATGAGGTCGTGCCCGAACCTTTCGTAGACAAGCTGGTACAGAAGCTGCGCACGCAAAGGGGCATTGAGGTCGATTACCGCCTTGTCGACGGCGCCGGTCATTTCTTCAAGAGCGAGATCGATCAGGTCACGTTCAATATCCATGACCACATGAACAAGGCGGGCGGCGGCCGCAGGATGATGCCGGCTCTGGCCGCGGCCTGATTAAGGCTTTTGTTGGCTTCGTTATCTGATCAGGCGGCTTTGGCCACGATGCTCAGCGCCTTCAGGACCTCGTCGACATGGCCGCTGACCTTCACCTTACGCCATATGTTGCGGATGATCCCTTTTTCGTCGATCAGGAAGGTCGAGCGGTCGATACCCATGTATTTCTTTCCATACATGCTCTTTTCTATCCATACGCCATAAAGCAGGCATACTTTTCCATCTTCGTCTGAAGCCAGCGGAAAGCTCAGGCCGTATTTAGCCTTGAACTTTTCATGGCGGGCGACGCTATCCTTTGAGATGCCAACGACCTGTGCGCCAATTTTGTCAAAGGCGCGCATGTTGTCCCGGAAATCGCACGATTCCGCGGTGCAGCCGGGCGTATCGTCCTTGGGATAAAAATATAATATGACAGGACACCCTTTCAGGGACTGGAGCGATATTTCCTTCTTCCCATCCGTGAGAAGGGAAAAATCAGGCGCCTTATCTCCGCATTCAAGACCGGTCATAATTTAAAGACTTCCTTTCTTCGAGGAATAAAGGGATTATTTGTCATGATATAAGACTTTCCCGAGCAGACGGCAAGCTGAGCCCATGAACTTTAAAATTTTACGTCATTGTTCAAAGGCAACCCTTATGTTTTTCGAGGGCGCTGCCGTCCTCGCCGGTCTGATCGTCCTGGCGGGCAGCCTTGCCATGTGGCGCATGTCGAGCGGCCCGCTCGATCTGGGGTTTGCGCGCGATTACATCCAGCAGGCACTCAATGATCCAGTCAGCGGCTACAGCGTAAAACTGGGCAGCGTCGTTTTGACATGGCCGGAGTTTTCGAGTCCCATGATGCTGGAGCTCGGCGATGTCAGCCTGGTGAAAAAAGATCAGACGGTGCTGACTGTCGGAAAGGCGGATGTCGGCATTTCAGGCCCCAGCCTTCTGACGGGTCACATTGATCTGACCAGTATTGTTCTGAGTGAGCCGGCGCTGCGCCTGATCCGTACAGACAAAAACGAAATCCGGCTCAGTCTGGAGGATGAAAAGCCTTCCTCTGCGGATTTGGAACAGGAGAAAAATCCGCTGGGAGATATCCTGGCCTCTCTTGCCCAGCCCGTTGGTTCAATCGACAGTCGCTCGCCGCTCAATCGCCTGCAAAGTCTGGAGATCAGAGACGCTCGCATGATCATGGAAGATCATATCATGGGCGTCAGCTGGTATCTGCGTCATCTGGACATACTTTTTGCCCGCAACGAACGGGGTCTCGTTATGACGGCGGGGATACAGCTGCCGGGCGGACGCGATCAGGCCGCCTCGATACAGGGCGAGGCCCTATATGAAAGGAGTGGCGGCGACATAAAGTTAAGCCTGCATTTCCAGGATTTCGATCAGCGCGTTCTGTCGCGAAAGATAGAGAAGGTGTCCTGGCTGGGGCAGCAGGAGCTGTATATTAACGGCGACATGCAGGCCACGCTCGACAAGGAAATGAGGGTTAAAGACGGCTCCATCTCTTTATACGCCCAGGGTGGGGTTCTGAATATGCCCGAAACCTATAGCCATCCCTTGCCGTTTGAGAGCCTGGCGCTGGAGGTTGCGTATGACAGCGCCAAAAACATTCTCAATATCGAGCGTCTCGGGCTTGATATTCACGGCGTATCGGTTGGTCTCAGTTCGGCCATTAGCATCAGCGACAATGAAGTCAAGGCGCCCGTGAAAATTCTTGTGCCGGAGCTGCCGCAGGAAACGATCAAGGCGCTGTGGCCCGATGCCCTTCATGGCAAGTCGATCGAAGTCTGGATGACGCACAATCTTTCGCAAGGGAAGATCAAAGACCTGACCGTCGTGTTCGATGCGGCCGCCCGAAAGCAGGAAAACAATCTCTGGGATATGGATGTTTCGGCGGTCAAGGCCGATTTCGGGATCGAGAACATGACCGTCGATTACCGCGCGCCCCTCACGCCTGCCACGAAGACGCATGGTCACGGCCGTTTCCTGGCCGACACGCTGGATATTGCGATCGATGGCGCCGATGTGGGCGATATGAAAGTGACCAAGGGTCGGGTGACTATCGACCGCATTTCCCGCGACGTTCCGGGAACGGCAAAAATTGATGTCGAGCTGAAAGCGGCGCTGCCCTCCGTGTTTGATTATATTGCCAGGGAGCCGATCAAAATGACGGGCGAGCGTCTGGGATTCAAGGCGGCCGAGGTCAAGGGTGCTGCCGATCTCGTGGTCAATGTGTCGTTTCCCACCATCAAGCATCTTCTCGCCGAACAGGTGAAGGTAAAGGTCAACGGCACGTTGCACGATATGGTTCTGCCGGGCGTCGTGCGCGACCAGATGAGTCTTACAGGCGGACCGTTCAACCTGACCGTTGACGGCGGCGCTGTCGTGCTTTCGGGCAAGGGAAAGCTGGAGGACCGGGACATCGACATGACGTGGCAGCAATATCTGGAAAGTGCCGGCAAGCCTTTCAGCAGTCAGGTCAGGGCAAGTTTGGTGGCTGATCGCGAACTGCGGGAAAAACTTAATATACATCTCGACGATTGGGTGGAAGGCGCCCTGCCGGCGCGGGTAGTGTACACGGAATACCAGGACGACCGCGCCGAAGCAGTGGTGGACGCAGATGTCGGTCCGGCCAAGCTGATGGTCAAGCCGTTTTCTCATGAAAAGCAGCCGGGCGGCGCAGGCACGGCTCATTGCAAGGTTGCTCTCAAAGGCGGCGTGCTGCAGGAGGTGAGCGATCTTTCGGTACAGGCGCCCGATATAAAAATGAATGGCGCGCGCCTGATTTTTGAGAGAAAGGGCGCCGAGAATGTCCTGCGCCGCGGAACCATTCCCTCCCTGGTTCTGGGAAAGACCCAGGCGGCCATAGACTGGGAATCGGATGCAAAAAGCGGGATTCTTAAAATCAATGTGAAGGGCGCGGCTCTGGATGCCCGGCCGTTTCTGGGGCGGCGCAAGGACAAAAAGGAACCTTCGGCGGAAGGTCCGCCCATGGCTATCACGATCGATGTGCAGAAAATGCTCACGCATGGCGAGGAACAAGTACAAAAGTCGCGTGTCGCGCTCAATCTTGACCGTGATGGTCTTTTGACGCAAATGGATATGGATGTTCTTGCAGGCAAGGGCCCGTTTATTATCAGGGTTAAGCCTGATCCGTCCGGCCGCATGAGTCTGCGTATGCAGGCCGACGATGCTGGCGCGGCCCTGCGCGCATTTGATGTTTACCGCAACATCAGGGGGGGGCGGCTGTCTGTGACCGGGCTTTCCAAAGACGCCGCTAACCGCCGCACGATAGCGGGCGAGGCGCGACTCAGCGATTTTTATGTGATCAAGGCGCCAGCTCTGGCGCAGCTGGTCAGTGCTATCAGCCCCACCGGCCTGCCGCAGCTTTTAAGCGGGGAGGGCATCTATTTTTCCCAGCTGCAATCGAAATTCGTCTGGCGCATGCGGCCGCCGGGCGACATTTTTGAAATCGAGGACGGGCGCACGTCGGGATCATCGCTCGGCCTGACTTTCGAGGGAGCTATTAACAAGGAAAAAAATGCCCTTCTCATCGAAGGCGATGTTGTCCCCGTCTCTGAAGTCAATGATCTGATCAGCAATATTCCGCTGGTGGGTGATGTGCTTATGGGTGGAACCGAAGGAGCCATCTTCGCTGCGACTTACAGCATTGAAGGCTCGGTGGACAAGCCTGAGGTCTCGGTCAATCCGTTGGCCGTGCTGGCGCCGGGAATCTTGCGCAAAATATTCTTTGAGGGCGGCGAATAAACGAAACCGCTATTAAAGTTGCCCACGGTTGACAGGGTTTCAGAGCCCTCCTATTTTTGTAGAAGGCCGCAGCAGGAGGTAAATATGGACGATGACAGGATACCGGACGGCGGGGGCACACCGCCTCTGTTCAACAAAACGGAGATCGAGGTCCGTTTGAAAAAACTCTGGGCCGGGGACATCCCGCTGTTCCAGACATTCTGGATCTATTATTTCGCCGGTGTTTTCGTACTTAAAATTCTGGCGTCCTTAAGCGGCTCGCTGGCCGGCATATTCGACATTCTGGCCCTGGCCTGGGCGGCTTTCATGATCAAGCCAATCCTGGAATCGGCTGACCGCTACCAGGGCGAGAAGCTCTGGACTGTTCTGGCAAAGATCGGCGCCGGACTCATCGCGCTGGGGATCATAGTTGATCTGACCTGATACAAATCCGCGGACGCCGGCGGCTATTTCAGCCGCGCGCGCAGAAGCTCCATGATGGAGATAAATCCGCTTAAGCGCCCTTCGTTGGAAACGACGGGGATGTGGCGTATGTCCTTTTGCGTCATAACGGCGATGGCTTTATCGATCTCATCATTTTCGTTGATCGATACCATCTTGGTGGTCATGTAATCGCCGATGCAGGACGTCTTGGCATTATCGCCTTCGTCGGAAAAGGCGCGAACGATGTCATGCTCGGACAGGATGCCGATGCCGCGGCCTTCCTCGTCCTTGACCAGAAGGCAGTTGGAGCGCGTCTCCCTCATAACCTCGATGGCATCGCTGATCGTTGCATCCTCGCTGATCTGGCGCTGGCGCATTGATTTATCCAGTATTTCAACGATTTTCAGGTTGCTCATGAAACGGGTTCCTCAGCTTTTCCACGGATTACAAAGACCGTCTGGCCAGTCTACCCGGCTTAATGCCTGTTGCAAGATGGAAGTTCCTATTTTTCAGAGCACGGACATAAGCCATTTGTGCGTAAAATAGCCGCCTGCCAGCAAGGCAATGCCCGAGAGATAGAGGGGCCAGAACCCCCATTGCAGCCGTGCCGCCAGCAAAAAGGGCACGAAGAACAAAAGAGAGAGGGGTACGGCCATGAAGATGCTTTGCGCGAATCGCACGCTGCTGGCGGCGTCCTGATATTCGGTATACGAAAAAGGCAGGACGAGAAGGCTGAGAACGGGCATACCGATAATGAACCCGGCCAACTCCGGCCGCTTTTCCGACAGCCATGAGGTAAACGCGATCATTCCGGCGGAAAAGAAAATTTTGAAGAGTGAAAAGAACATATTTCTGTCTCCTTTTTAGAAACTTGCCTTGCGGTTCAAGCTGACGTAATAAGGTCGCATATGGACAGACAACAGACAATCCGCCGCGTTATCTCATGGCTGGCCTGGCCGGGCCTTCTGGCAATATGCCTGGGCATGACTTCTTATGGCTTTGCCGTCGATAGGCCCGTGCTTCTGTTCAATCTGGCTTATGCGTTCCTTGCTCTCGCCCTTTTCGGGCTGGAGCAATACATGCCGCATGAAAAGGAATGGAACGAAAACGACGGGCAGACTTTTGCCAATATCGCGCACACGCTGTGCAGCAAGGGCACGGTGCAGGCGCTCGTCGTCTTCAGCACGGTGATCGGTCTGGCCAGCTATGTCACGCCGATGACAGAGGCGGGTTACGGCCTGTGGCCGCGCGACTGGCCGCTGACTGTACAGGTCCTCATGGGCGTTGTTCTTTCGGAGTTCGGCCTGTACTGGGCGCACCGGCTGGCGCATGAATGGTACCCGCTGTGGCGGTTTCACGCCGTGCATCACAGCGTCAAGCGTCTGTGGATCATTAATACCGGCCGGTTTCATTTTATCGATAGCCTGAAAAGCATTGTGCCCGGCATGGCTATCCTGCTGGTGCTGGGCGCACCGATGGAAGCGCTGGTCTGGCTTTCCGCGATCACGGCCTATATCGGCATGCTGACTCATTGCAATGTCGAGATGCGTTTTGGATTTTTGTCCTGGATATTCAACACCCCCGAGCTACACCGGTGGCATCACAGCCGTGATCTGCGCGAAGGCGACAAGAACTACGGTGAAAACCTGATGCTCTGGGATCATATATTCGGTACATTCTTCAATGAGGACCGCCGTCCGCCCCGTGACATCGGAATCAGCGAGGAGATGCCGGCCGGTTTCCTGGCGCAGCTGGCCTGGCCGTTTGAGCGGTTTACCAGGCCTGAAAAGGTAAATCCTGAATAAGAGCGGCGATGCCGGCACCCGGCCCCCCGTGAAAAGCCCAAAAAGCCTGTAACTCCTGCAAAAACAAGGGATAGATAAAATTTAAACGGCATTTTATTAATTTTTCATAACATATTAAGCGGCCTGTGGGACACTGTTTTTAACGTTTTTGCTTTTTTCCGTTTGTTTGGGGGATACGGGGCGTGTTTGACAGGTGTGACTTTCTTCTCGGCGACGGCCAGTCCGTTATTATCGTGATACCGGCCTCACTGCCACGGGCAGAGACCTATACGGTCTCGGTCAGCGATTCGGACATATGCTTCAGAGCGGACTATAACAATGTAGCGCGCCTGACCTATCCGGGCGGAGAGATTTTCGAGCGCCTGATCAACAACACGCAGATCGGCCTGGTTGAATTTCCCGAAGGCACGAACTTCCCCAATCACATCACACGCGTTGCCTATGTCGAAGTGCGCAGGAGTGCGGGGGCATGAACCTTTTAGCTGGTACACCGCTTTCGTCTTTTGGAAGAAGCTTCGCTCTTATACCCAGCGGCGGCGGCTGCGGTCTTCATACAGGCCGTGTTGCCTATGGCCTGCTGCAAAATTCCGACACCTCGGTTCATTTCCGCCACTATCCCGGATACCATGGAGGCGGAAACTTTTTTGGCGGCGGTGGCGGCGGGCTTGGCGGTGGCGGTTATCACAACAGAGGCGGATTTCTTAGCGGCTTAGGGGATACAGGGTTTTCGAGAGGCGCGGGCCAGGTATATGGCGGCCTGAGAGATGGCGTTACAGCTCCTTTTAGCGTTATCGGCGGCGTGGGCAATGTTCTGCTTTCGCCTTTCCGGGCGGCTTTCAACCTCGCCTCGGGCAGTCATTACGATACCGGTTTTGGCCGAGGCCTGAACCAGATATATAATGGCGTGCAAACTGAAATCGCGTCACCTTTCAGGGTTCTTGGTGGCGTGACCGACATGGCTTTCTCTCCTTTCCGGGCGGCTTTCAATTTCACATCCGCCGGCACATCGCCTTCCTTCGGCGGCAGTCCTTTTGCCATGCGCCCCAGTTTTGATATCGGGCGCGCCGGTTATTCTTCTACCTATCAAGGGCCGGGACCGGGCGGCAACATACCGGTTCAGGTTCCCGGGATGCCTGTAATCTAGGCATTGCCAGCCGGGTCTTTATTTCGCAGACAGATATGCTTAAACTATGCGGGCCGTTGAACACAACGGCCCGAAATCATTGTGTATCGTTTCAGTAAGGAATTATGAACCAGCAATCCACACGCCATATCATGCTCATTGAGCCGGGGGAGTTTTATGCCAACCCGGAGACGATGGAAACGAACGTTTACCAGGTCAACGAGCAGGAGGCGCGCGAGGTGACGCTGGGCCGGGCCCTAAGCGAATTTCGTGGTTTTCGCGACACTCTGGTGGAAAACGGCGTCATCGTTACCGTATGCAAAGGCCACAAGGGCCGTCCGGATCAGCTTTTTCCCAACTGGGTGTCGACCCATGAAGAAGGCATGATTCTTTATCCTATGCTGAATCAGACCCGGCGGCAGGAACGCGCTCCGGAAATGATCGATCTTCTGGGCCGGACCTATCAGCTTTTGCACGATATGCGTCCGCGTGAAAATGAAGGCGGTTTCCTTGAGGCGACGGGCAGTCTGTGTCTTGACCGCGTCAACCGCGTGGCTTATGCGGGCCTCTCACGCCGTACGACAGCGGAGACGGTGCGCGAATGGGGTCGGCTCATGGATTACGATGTGGAGATATTTGAAACAAGCAGTCACCGTGGCCTGCCGGTCTATCATACCGATCTGGTCGTTTTTATCGGCAGCAAGGTGGCCGGCGTTTGCGCCAGTTGCATCGCAGAAGGCGACCGAACCCGGGTTCTGGACAGGCTCGGCCGCACGCATGATATCGTCGAGCTGTCAGCCGAGCAGCAAAAGGCGTTCTGCGGTAATTCCCTGGAAGTGCGGGGCGAGGACGATGAAAAAATGCTGGTCATGTCCGGTCAGGCATTCAGCGCGCTGACCGATGAGCAGAAATTCACCTACGGCAAATATTTCACGCGCATCCTTCATGCGCCGCTGCCGACCATCGAAGCCTATGGCGGCGGTTCAGCCCGCTGTCTTATGCTGGAGCTGTTCTAGTTGTTCTGGCCGTCTATGCGGCGCATGGTCAAAAGCGTAATCTCTTCACCATATTGGATCTGGCCCGACATCTGCAGCCTGCCGTCTTTGCGCGAAAGTTTCAGAACAGAGCGGTAGGTCACAGGTTCGCAGGTCGGTGATCCGTCGGGCCGGGTAAGTGCAAAATCCGCCTTTGCCTCGCTGGGGTCAGCGACGGAGAGCATCTCGACCTCGCCCTCGTTAAGCAGGGTGAAATGGCTGCTCCAGAAGACACCGTTTTCATCGAAGCGGCTGGTTTTTCCATTGCGGATTTCCGTCATGCCATCGCTTTTACGCTCCAGCGGTCCGTCATAGGTGCTGGTCGAGGAAACGTGATATTTGCCGTCGAGTTCGGTTGTGCTCATATCTCTATGGTAACTTACCGGCTCTGAAGATCAATAGAATTGCCCAGGAATAGCCGGGATCATCAGAATCAATTTGACAGGGGGGCACGCCCTGCTTTTTCATATCCTTAAAAATCAACACCATTGGGAAGCCGTCATGTCAGGAATCAGAAATCATCCTTATTTCAGGGGCCCTTTTCCTCTGGTCTTCGGCCATCGCGGCGCGGCGGCCGAACAGCCGGAAAACACACTGCCCTCATTTCAGGCCGCTATGACGGCAGGCGCTGCGATACTGGAGAGCGATCTGCATCTGACACGTGACGGCGAAATCGTGATGATCCACGATCCGGCGGTCGATCGCACGACAGATGGTTCAGGCCTTGTCGCCGATATGACACTGGCGCAGATTAAAACGCTGGATGCCGGATATCGCTTCACCCCGGATGGCGGCAGAACATATCCCTTTCGCGGGCAGGGCATAGGCATCCCCACGCTGCGCGAATTTTTCGCTCTGTTTCCTGGCCGGCGCTGCAATTTTGAAATCAAAGTCAACGACCCCGGTCTCATCGCCAGGGTTTTAGACGAGATTTCTGCCACCGGACGCGAAGACATCACGCTTCTGACAGCTTCGGATGATTCGGCCATGCAGGCCCTGAGAGCAGACGCGCGGGCGCGTGGCTCAGGCGTTGCGCTGGGCTCGTCTACTGCCGAAGTCATGTTGTTCATGATGTCGCTGATGCAGGGGACGGCACCCCCGGATATTGCCGCACTTCAGGTGCCTTACATATATGGCGGTGGTGGTTATACCATGACTCTGGTGACGCCTGATTTCGTAGCGCACGCACACAGACACGATATTCAGGTCCATGTCTGGACGATCAACGATCCGGCAGAGATGAAAGATCTTCACGATATGGGTGTTGACGGCATTTTCACCGACTGTCCCGCGCAGGCCGTTCGTCTGTTTTCCTGCCCGCAACCGCCCGCGGCAGCGCCCGCGCCGCCGCGCCCCTAGGCGCTTTTCTTCAGGAGCCCTTCGCGCCGCAGGAGCGCATCGGGGTCAGCGTCGCGCCCGCGGAACCGGCGATACAGAATCCGGGGATGCTCACTTCCGCCTTTTGAGAGGATTTCATTTTTATAGGCGTCAGCTGTTTTGCGGTCGTAGAGGCCTTTTTCAAGAAACAGCTCGAACGTGTCGGAGTCGAGCACTTCTGCCCATTTGTAACCATAGTAGCCGGCAGAATAGGCGCCCGCGAAAATATGGGAGAAGGAGGCGGAGACAGGGCCCGCCATGCGCGGGAAAAGAGCCGTTCCGGCGGTGGCCTTGTCCTCAAAGGCGGCCACATCCGTGATCGATGCAGGGTCGGCCGTGTGCCAGCTCATATCGAGGATGCCCGCTCCTATTTGGCGCAGGCCTGTCCAGCCGACCATGAAGTTTTTCGCAGCGTTTATCTTCTCTACCAGCTCATCCGGGATTTTATCGCCTGTCTTGTAATGGCCCGAAACCATATCCAGGGTCTCTTTCTGATAGACCCAGTTTTCCTGTACCTGGGAGGGCAGCTCAACGAAATCCCATTTGACGTGAGTGCCGCCCAGAGAGCTGTAGGTGACGCGGGACAACAGCGCATGCACGGCATGACCCATTTCATGAAACAGGGTCAGGACCTCTTCGTATGTAAGCAGGGACGGGCGGTCTTTCGCCGGCTTGGTGAAGTTGCAGACGATGGAAACAAGAGATTGCGCATTTTTGCCGTGAAACAGGCCTTGAGTGCGGTAGCTGCTTTTCCAGGCGCCATCTTTCTTGCCCTTGCGCGGGAAAAAATCAGCATAAAACGTGCCGACGAACTGGCCTCTGTCCTTGTCGGTGACGTCATAGACAGTCACATCCTTATGCCATTTCGGATAGGAGTTGTTCTCCTTGAAGTCCAGATTGAACAGCTTGCTGAAATGCGCGAAGCAGCCGTCGAGAACGGTCTGCAGCGGGAAATAGGGGCGTAGATCCTCGGAGGAATAGCGGAACAGGCTTTGCTTGAGCTTTTCGCTGTAATAGCCGATATCCCAGGGCTGAAGCTTTTCCGGGCCGTTCTGACGCCGGGCAAAGTCCTGCAGCATGGCCAGATCGTCCAGGGCACCGGGCTTATAGGCGGATTTGAGTTTCTCAAGAAACGCCATGACGTTTTCCGGCGTTTCGGCCATGCGCTGTTCAAGCACGAAATGCGCGTGGCTTTTATAACCCAGAAGCTGCGCCCGCTCATGGCGCAACCGGATAGTTTCAAGTACATTGCCGCAGTTGTCGTTCTGGCCGCCGAAGGCGCGGCTGTTGAAGGCGCGCCACATTTTTTCGCGCAGGGCCCGGTTGTCTGCGTATTGCATGAAAGGGCCGTAGCTCGGGTAATCGAGCGTGAACAGCCATTTTCCATCCAGGCCCTTTTCCTGCGCGGCGCTGAGCGAGCCGATGCGGGCTGATTCAGGCAGGCCGGAGAGGTCTTTTTCGTCCTCGATAATCATTGAAAATGATTCGGATGATTTGGATACGTTGTTTATGAAGTTAGGGCCCAGAACAGACAGGCGCTGACTGATTTCACGCAGGCGTTCTTTTTTCTTTTCATCGAGAAGCGCGCCGCTACGCACGAAGTCCTTGTAAGTTTCCTCGAGCAGCGTGATCTGCTCGGCGCTTAAAGAGTCGCGGCGGGCCGTGTCGTAAACAGCTTTGACACGGGCGAACAACTCTGAATCCAGCATCACGTCGTTGCTGAAATTTGCGTTGAGAGGCCCGATTTCCTGTGCCAGCTTGTGAAGGCCGTCGGTGCCCGCAGCTGAAAGCAGGTTGTAAAAAATGGCAGCGGCAGAGCCCAGATCTTCAGAGGCGGCTTCCAGTGTTACGATGGTATTTTCAAAATTCGCAGGCGCGGGGTTCCGTTTGATCGCCTCGATGTTTTGCCTTGCCCGGGCGATCGCCTCGGTGATGGCGGGCAGATAGTGCTCTTCCCTGATCAGGTCGAAGCGCGGCGCATGGTTGGGCAGCGGCGAAAGCCCGAGAAGCGGGTTATCGGAGACGTGTTCCTGCGGGCGCTTTTCTTTGCGGGCCATGTTTAATTATATAGGACGGCGGGGGCGGAAATCAGGGTGTCAGGGTAATGGTCGTTGAATCCATGCCCGCGTCTTTGGTTTTCTTATCGTAAGCGGTCACGGCCAGCTGATAGGTGCCGGGGACCGGCAGCTTCATGCCGGCGCTGAAAGAGTTCGGATCGCCGTCGGGGTTCATGGGGATGTCAGTGATATAGCGCCCGTCCTTGTATAGTTGTGCATCAATCTCATAGCGCGCGGCGGCGCCGGCTGAGTCCTTTTCAAGCGCGGTGCCCGAAAGATTTACAATATTGGCGCTGACAACGATGGCCTTTTTCGGGTCATGTTTCATGGTCATGCTGGCGGCCGGTCGCAGGATATCGACGGAAAGTCCGGGCAGTTCCAGTACAATGCCGTTGCCTTCGGTATAATCCTTATTGGGCAGAAGAAGCATGTCCCGGCTGGTACTAACGAGACTTTGGGTTTGGGCAAGAGGCGCAATCGCCGTTATCG
>JANWLB010000073.1 GCA_025451095.1 Alphaproteobacteria bacterium | reverse complement strand
GCACGACGCCGCCTGTTATTACGCTCATAGAGCGTCCGCCGGGGAAAAGCCCGCCCCTGCAACGGAAGCGCGGGGCACGCAAAAGCGTAAATGGGCGAGAAGACCCTGAACCGAAAACCCTGACTTTTATGTTGGCTATGGTGTGAGGCGGCCGGCAATGATACCATCCGGCCATTCAGTTTAAATTCATTGCAGGAGGGTTCTTCATGAGTGGTTTTATGATTGCGTGTCTTCTTGCCGCCGCGGTCGCTGGGTTCCTTGTCTTGCTTTACAATCGCCTGGTCGCCCTGCGGCAAACGCGCCTGAACGCTTTTTCCGACATCGATGTGCAACTGAAGCAGCGTTACGATCTGGTGCCGCGTCTGGTGGAAACCGTCAAGGGTTATGCGGCACATGAAAAAGGCGTACTGGAAACGGTCACCGCCGCGCGTGCCGCCGTCGGCACCGCCGCGAGCGGCGCGGGGTCTGAGCGTCTGCAGGCCGAAGGCGCTTTGGGCGGGGCGCTGGCCCGCCTTATGGTCGTGGCGGAAAATTATCCGACGCTGAAGGCCGATGGAAACTTTCAAAATCTTATGAATCAACTTTCCGGCATTGAAGACAAAATTGCGGCGGCGCGGCGCTTCTTCAATAACGCAACAAATGAATACAACACGGGTGTTCAGCAGTTTCCGGCCAACATCATCGCCGGTATGTTTCATTTCGGCACAGAGCCTTTTTTCGATGTTTCGTCTGATGAAAAAGCGGCGATCAATAAAGCGCCGGAGGTTAAGTTCGGGTAACGTCCATGGCCCTTGCCTCCGTCGGCCTGAAGACAGCGATCTGGAACAACAATCTGCGTTCTTTGTTTTTGCTTGTCCTTTATCCGTTCATACTGATGGGCGTGGTCTGGGCCTTGGCCGCGCTTTACGGCCTGAACATGGCCTATGGCTACGGCTATGGCGGCCCCGCTCTGTGGCAAAGTGCGGCAAGACACGGCAACGTGATCCTGGCTGCCTGGTGGCCGTCGATACTTGGGGTCGTAATGATCTGGTTCACGATCTCCTTGTTTTTTCACACACGCATGATGCGTCTGCTTTCGCACGCGGCGCCTGTCACGCGTGACGAGGAGCCGGAACTTTACGGCATACTTGAGACTCTTTGCATTTCGCGCGGCCTCGATGTGCCGCGGCTGGAAATCATCGAAACGCAGGCGCGCAACGCTTTTGCCAGTGGAATTGGAAAAAAAAGTTACAGCATAACGGTCACGCGCGGCCTGTTGCAGACCCTGGACAAAGACGAACTGGAAGCAGTGCTCGGACATGAGCTTACGCACATAATGAACAACGATGTGCGGCTTCTGGTTATTTCCGTTATTTTCGTCGGCATGCTGGGTTTCGCCGCACAGATGATGTGGAGCCAGCTGCGCTACGGCCTGCGCTATAGCGGCCGGCGCCGCAGCCGGGAGAATGGCGGCAGCATGCTGCTTTTTTTCCTCGGCGTGAATCTGGTCCTGTGGGTTGGTTATCTGGCCACGCTGTTCACGCGCTTTGCGCTGACGCGCCGGCGCGAACTGATGGCCGACGCCGGGGCGATTGAACTGACGAAAAATCCCGCTGCCCTGATGCGCGCCTTGATCCACATTTCGCAGGCCGACCGCATACCGGAAGCCACGGGCGACGTCGCTTTGATGTGTATTGAAAACAGCCGGCCTTTCCTCGGGCTGTTTGCCACCCATCCATCCCTGGCCACGCGGCTGCGGCAGATATCGGAAACGACGAATACGCCCATCCCCGGGCTTGATTCCAGCGGCCATCTGCAGGAACAGGCCTCTCCGGATTTCAAAAATCCCTGGGCCTGACGCCTGATTATAATTACATAATTGTGGCACCTTTGAAAATGGCGTAAAATGGAATAAGTTACTTGTGACGGGCGGTAATCGCCCCGGAAACCAGCTAAGGGGGAATAACATGCAGCCTGAGAATTTCAGATCCAAACCGGTCGCGGCACGCGCTGGCACCGTTTACGACGCAGGGCTGAACGCCTTCTTCCGGCAGGTCTACAACACCATGACCATTGGCCTGGTCTTCACCGGACTGGTCTCTTGGATCGTTGCCCACTCACCTGCGCTGCTGAATTTCTTCTATGGCACGCCGCTGATGAGCATTGTCGTCACACTCGCGCCTCTGGGTTTTCTTTTCTTCGGTTTCACACCACGGCGCATTTACAGCATGTCCGCCGCCGGTATGGCCGGGATGTTCTATGCCTTTTCCGGCGTCTTCGGGATTTCGCTGGCCTATATATTTATGGCCTATAGCGGCGAGAGCATTGCCCGGGTTTTCTTCATTACAGCCGCCACATTTGCCAGCATGTCCATCTATGGCTACACGACCAAAAAGGACCTGTCTTCCTTCACCTCGCTGCTGATGATGGGCCTGTGGGGCGTATTTCTGGCCTTCCTGGTCAACCTGTTCCTGCATTCGTCCATGCTGAATTTTGTCGCTTCAGCAATCGGTGTGCTGGTTTATACAGGCCTGGTTGCCTGGGACACGCAGCGTCTGAAAGAGACATACAGCAGCGCAGGCGGCGGTGAAGCCAACAGCAAGCTGGCAATCATGGGTGCCTTAAGTCTTTATATCAACTTCATCACGCTGTTTCAGCTGCTGCTCTCCTTCATGGGGAACAGGCGCTAAAAAGCGGCAGGCACTCGCCGCTTCAGGCGGCGGGTGAGTGTTCCTGCTTTGCGCTAAATTGCTGCATATAGGTCTTCTTGAAATCGACGGGTGCCAGATACAGGGGAGGATAGCCGCCCTGCTGTGTGACATCAGCAACAATCTGGCGTGCGAACGGGAAGGCATAGCGCGGCATTTCCGTCATTAACAACGGATGAACCTGATTTTCCGGTACCTCATCAGTCAGGGAAACCACGAGGGCATATGTCAGCTCAACCATGAACATGACCTTGTCACCGCGATGCGTTGTCGCCTCAACCCCCAGAAGCACTTCGTATGTCCGTTTGTCGTGACCACTTTCTTCCTTCCCCATCGCGCGCGCATCCATCCAGAAATCCACACTCAGCGTCGGCTGTTCTGACGCCGCCCCGCGCTGCGGCAGGGGCGGACTGGGGTTTTCAAAGGAAAGGTCCTTGATGTACTGCGTATGTATCATCACCGGCAGGGGCTGAAGCCCGGCCGCATCCTGAGAGATCTTGTTTTTATCGCTTTTCGTAGCCATATCTATTTTATCCTTTGATTCCAGAAGATTAAATGCAGGCCTAGCATGAAAACAACTTTATCTCAAGATTTGTCAGCCATTGAGCTGTCCGTCTGTGTTAAAATAGCGAGATACGGAAGAACAAAACCGGACACGAAAGGAAGCTCTCTTGCCTGTTGATATTCTGATCTATGCGCTGGTGGCGGCGGGTCTGGTTTTCTGGCTGCGCAGCCTGCTCGGCACGCGCAGCGACGATGACAGGCAAAGACCAAATCCCTTCGCCGGCAGCGGAACAGGCGTTCCGGGGCGCAAAACGCCCGTACAGAGCAGCCCCGGACTTCTCCCCGGATCACGCAGAATGGCCGCAGCGGAAGGAGCGGAAAGTGAAACACTGACGGCGGCGCTTGACCGGCATGTTTCATTGGCAGCGGGCAGCGCCGAATCCGGCCTTCTGGAGATCAGCCGCGCCGACCGTTCCTTTTCGCTGGCCCGCTTCGTTACGGGCGCACAGGACGCTTTCGTCATGATCGTTGAGGCCTTTGCCAGGGGCGATCGCGAAACGCTGGAAAACCTTCTTAGCCCGGCCGTTTTCAAGATTTTTTCCGAGGCGCTTAAGGAGCAGGAAGCGCGGGGAGAAAAGACCAGCGTTGAAATTCATTCAATACGAAAGATCGAGATTGCCGATGCAAAACTTGTCGGCCGGCAGGCCTATATCACCGTCAGGTTCACAGCCGACGAGACGCGCGTGACCCGCACGGCAGACGACAAGGTCGTGTTTGGAAATCCCGACAAGGTTTCCGAGACCGTGGATATCTGGACATTTGGCCGTGATGTGCGTTCGCGCAGCCCGGTATGGCTTGTCTATGAAACGCGCGATGAAGATTCTCAAAATACGGAATATAAAACCACCCCTGATGCCCGCCCGTAATTTTTCTTACCTTTTCCTGCTTCTGCTTTTCCTGAATGGCTGTGCCGCCGTGGACATGGAAAAGGCACCGCTCGTTCTGAGGCCCGCGTCATTCAGTGACATGCCGGGCTGGGACAGCGACGATCAGGCACAAACGCTGACAGCCTTTGGCAAATCCTGCGCGCGCATCCTGGCCAAGGACCCGGCAACACCCTTCGGTGCTGACGCGCAAACCGGCACTTATGGCGACTGGCAGAAACCATGCCGGGCCTTGCCGCAACTGCCGGCCGGGGCAAACGCCGCTGAGGCGCGGTCTTTTTTCGAGACGTGGTTTCAGCCCTGGCAAGCCACGGCGGACGGCGCGGGGGAGGGACTTTTTACCGGCTATTATGAGGCAGCTCTGCGCGGATCTCGCGCCCGGCATGGTCCTTATCAATATCCGCTCCGGCTACGCCCGCCCGATCTGGTGATGGTGGAGCTGGGCGATTTCCGTGATGAGCTCAAAGGTCAGCGGATTGCCGGACGGGTTCAGGAAGGGCGGCTCAAGCCTTTTGAGGATCGCGCAAAAATTAATGCCGGGACATTGCCCGGTGACGACCGGCTGACGTTCGTGTGGGTTGACGATCCGGTTGATTCCTTTTTCCTTCAGATTCAGGGATCGGGGAGAATACTTCTTGATGACGGCAGCGAGCTGCGCGTCGGCTATGACGGGCAGAACGGCTATCCTTATTATGCCGTCGGGCGGGAGCTGGTAAAGCGGGGCGAGCTGGACAAAGAAAGCGTATCCATGCAATCCATCCGCGCCTGGCTGGCGGCACATCCGCAGGAAGCGGGGGCCGTTATGGACACCAACCGGTCCTACGTCTTTTTTCGCGAACTGCCGGGACAGGAGCCGCCGCTGGGTGCCGAGGGCGTGCCGCTGACCGCCGGGCGCTCGCTGGCGGTTGACCGGACGCGCATCCCTTACGGTGTGCCGCTGTGGGTTGATATTGATCCGCCGGCAGCAGGTGAACCAGCCCTCCGCCGCCTGGTCGTGGCACAAGACACGGGCGGCGCGATCCGGGGGCCTGTGCGCGGCGATTTCTTCTGGGGCTATGGCCCGCGGGCCCAGGAAATGGCCGGAATTATGAAGGCGCCGGGGCGCCTGTGGCTTTTGCTGCCGCGTCGCTAGAAAACGAAACAGGAAACGAAAAACCCCGCCAGTTGAGCGGGGTTTTTGTTGGTCCCTTTGACCTTGTTATCAGATATTTCCGGTTTCGCAGCCCGCCGCGTCGGAGAGCGCGTCGGTCGGCAGGCCGGTTGAGCCGTAAGTGACGGTCGCGCCGCTTGTAGCAGCCTCGACGGCATCGCCCCAGCATGTGTCGTGACCGGAAGCGCCGCCCTGCGTACCGTCGCCACCACCAGCGGACGGTTCGATGTCGGCCAGGCCCGTGGCGTTGGCTTGATCCTGCTCATCGCCGCCTGCAGCAGGCGAGATATTAGCCAGCGAAAGCGCGCCGTTGCCGCCACCACCACCGCCGCCAACCGAGGGCAGGCCGCGGATCGTGATGTTGAAGCCGCTGCCGCCTACGCCGAACGATGCGATCTTGCGGAAAATATCCGACTGATCCACGTCATCCTGAGGCACGAAGCCGAAGAAGAACAGGCCCAGCGTCTTGTCGTCGACATAGTGATAGATCATGTCTTCCAGGCCGTCATACTGTGCCTGCGTCAGGACGCCGCCCGTCTTGGCCGGGTTGAGGCCGTCATAGGTGGCATCAAGCCCGTTCAGGAGCGTGGGGGAGCCCGGCAGGAAGAAGGCGCCGTTGGCCAGCTGGATGTAGAAGTTGCTCTGGCCGACGAAGGTCGTTGTGCCGATCGTGTCGTCGATCAGGCTCATCGGCGCGAAGCCGAGCGGACGCTTGATCGGGAACGGGGCGAACAGAAGGCCGACATCACCGTTATTGATGAAGTTTGTGCCGCCTGTGAAGTCCAGATCGCCGCTCTCGAAATGCGCGCCGATCGGGTTGTCCGTGAAGGTATTATCCGCCAGGGCGACATAACCGTTATCCGGGCCGCTGACAAAAAGGCCGGCAGCGCCGCTGTTGGTGATGACGTTGCCCAGCACTTCCGCCAGATCGACCGTGTTCAGCTCGATGCCGTCGTCACCGGCGTCGGTAACGATGTTGTTGCTGACCGTGAGAACGACCGTATCATCGACATGGATGCCGTCTGCGCCCACGCCGGTGATCGTGTTGCCATCGATCGTAACGTTGAAGCTCGGGTCAACATAAATACCGTCACCCTGAACCCAGGGGCCGATAACGTTGTTGCCGTTGATGAGGACAGTGTCGGCATCGCGAACGTCAATAGCGTTCGCGCCTACGAAGCCGCTGCCGCCCGTGCCGATATCGTTGCCGGCCACGGTCAGGTTGTCGCTGTCCGTTGCCTCGATACCATTGAAATCGACGAAATCGACGTTGTTGCCGCTGATCGTCACATCATCGCTGTTAGCCAGGTCGATACCGTCGTCGTCCGTGTTGCGGACGCGGTTACCGGTGATGACAGCGCGATCGGAGCTGGAGACATGGATGCCGTCGCCGCCGATGTTGCTGGCGCCGCCGGTCGTACCAATCAGGTTGTTGGTGATCTGAATACCGTTAACGTCGATCACGTCGATGCCGTCATCGGTCGTGCTGTCGATGGTGTTGCTGTCAACGATGACTGTGCCGCCGATATCATCCAGGTGGATGCCGTCGAACGAGCCCGTATTGCGGGTGCGGATGATGGTGTTGCCCGAGATGGTCAGATTCTGACCGCCATCGAAATTCATGCCATCATTATCAGCAACCGTCACACGGTTGTTCAGGATCTGGGCCGCGCTGGCGTTGACGCCGCGAATGCCCTGGTCGATCTCATCGTTGACGTTTTGCGTTGCGATGATGTTGTTTTTGATGACCGCGCCTGAAGCATTCGAGATGTGAACGCCGTTGCCGTCGGTGTTCAGGCTGAAGCCGTCAATCGTCACGTCAGGCGCCGTGATACGGAAGCCGTAGGCCGTTCCGTTGGTGCCGAAACCGTCGCTGATGGTCGATTCAAGGCTGCCCGTACGAGCCGTCGTATTCGGATTGACCCCGGCATAATGACCGAGCAGCGTAACAGACTTGTTAACGAGGACGTTCTCGCTGAACGTTCCACTGGCCACGCGGATCTCGCGGTCGCCGTCGGTCAGCGCGCCGTCCTGCAGCAGTCCGATGGCCTCATTGATACGGCCGGTGCTGCCGACCTGTTCGCCCTGATCGGTGACGTACAGGCTGGAAAAGTCGCCCTGGAAGCCTGCTGCCGCGCCGGTGTCCGTGCCACCCATCAGGAACGGCGTGAAGTCGATATCGCCTTCCATCAGGCCGGCCACGGTGTTTTCCGTGCTGCTGCCCCACCAGTTGCCCGAAGCATTGACGGTGTCGTTGCCGTTATTGTCGATAGCGTCGTCGCCGATGCTGGAGAAGCTGTTGTTAAACACAACAAGACTGCTGTAGCTGTTCGAGTCAACCTGAATGCCGTCGCTTCCCTGGCCGCTGAAGAAGTTGTTTTGTGCCGAGAAGGCGCCGGAACCTGCGATAACGATGCCGTCGTCGCCGCCCGTGATCGTGTTGGCGGTAACGGTGAGGCCCGAGCTGGAGCTGTTGACCTCGATGCCGTCATCGTCGTTGCCCATTTCGATCTTGTTGCGGGATACGAGAAGGCTGTCGGCATTGCTGCCAAGAATACCGTCGCCGGAATTCAGGCCGTGCAGCCAGTTGTTCAGGATCTGCGCGCCGCTGGCGTTGGTGACCGTGATGCCGTTGGTCGAACCACCGATTTCAAAACCGTCGATGACTACGTTATTGGCCGACACGGCGAAAGCCGGGGACGAGGTGGTCGGATCGACGCGGCTTTCCGCGCCGCGCGTACCGGCACCTTCAATGCCAAAATTCGCGCCGTGCAGCTTCAGACCGGTTTTGTCGACAACAACCGATTCGGCATATGTGCCGGCGGCGACCGTGATGGTGGCGTTGTTCGCCGAAACATCAACCGCGTCGTTGATCTGGGCCGCGTTGCTTTGAACCGCGACCGTCGATGCCGTGCCGTTGATCGTGCCGGAAACCAGGTCGCCATTCAGGTTGACCGTGTCTGCGTTGAAATCGATGCTGGTGGCCGTGATCGGGCCGCTGTTGACATTGATTTCATCCGTGGTGACGTCCAGGTTGCCGAAGTTGGCCGGGCCGGCGAAATTGACCGACGAGGCCGCCAGGGCGTTCAGCTGGGTCGTGCCGAAGGCGGTAAAGTTTGCGCCACTGCCGACATTAATGTCGGTCGTATGCGACGTGCCGGCGTTCGGATCACCGATCACCAGCGTGTTGTTCGTGATGATGGTGTTCAGTTCACCCTGGCTTATGCTCATGGTGCCTGCGCCGCCGGCCAGACCGATCGTGCCGGTAGCCGCGTTGTATATGCGAACTGTACCGTCGGGGGAGCCGTCGCCGCCCGCGACAAGGCGGTTGGTGCCCGTGCCCAGGATCAGGTCCTGCGCCTTGATGTTGATGTCGCCATCGTTGCCTACGAAGGCTTCGACGCGGCCGGAGCCGGAAATCTCGACTTCGCTAAGGCCGTCAAGGCCGTTACCCAGCGCCGTCAGATATACATCGCCCGCAACGCCGCCGCCCCCGGATTGGCCCGTGCTCAGAACGGCACGCACACGAATGTCGTCACCAGCGTTGGCTGTGAAGTCACCGCCGTTGGTGCTGACGTTGCCGTCAATGAAGATGTCGTCATTGCCGCCATTGCCGAAGGCTGTGAATATTACATTACCGCTGGTCGTGATGCTGGCGCCGCTGCTGACCGCAATGCTGTCATCCGCATTCGCCGTCAGGCCCGCGAACGTGTTCGCGCCGCTGAAGGTGATGGTCTGGGCCTGGTTCGCTGCGCCAACGTCGCCGACGCTGGTCCGGGTGTTCAGGACGGTCGCTGCGAAAGCCGACAGGTTAGCGGCCGTTACAGTAACGTTGTCATCGAAGCTGGCGCCCGTGTGACCGACGGTCAGGCTGTTGCCCGCCATCCGGTTGATCTCGGTCTGGCTGATATTCAGTGTACTGGCCACGTTGGTGCCCAGGCTGATGCCGCCCAGTGATGGGCGGGTAATGTCAATGCCGGCCGAGCCCGTATCCAGGCGCGTGCCGGTGGCACCCTGCAAGTCGATCTGGTTAGCCTGAATGTAAATCGTGCCGTCGCTGCTGCTGCTGGGGCGGTTGGTGTTGACCTGGCCGCCGTCTTCAACTGTGAGTGTATCTTCCGCGTTGAACGTGGCATTGCCGCCGTTCGTGCCGATGACGCTGCCGTTTCTGATGATGATGTTGCCGATCAGTGAGCCGGAGCCCTGGGCATTCATCACGATGCCGAACCGGCCGTTGCCGGATGTGTGCTGGATATCCGCGCCGTTCTCAATGATGATGTCATCATCCGCCGTCAGGGTCAGCACCGCGCCGGTCGTGTTGCCGGTGTGCGTGATGTTGCTGCGGACCAGGATGTCGCCCTCGTTCTGGTCGGTGGCGCCAGCCGTGTCGCTGCTGCCATAGGGAGGGGCCGCGCCCGTCTCAACAGTGACGCTGGTTCCGGCGCTTAAAGCCGTGCTGATCGTGTCAGCATTGACTTTTGTGTAGGTAAAGCCTCCCAGCGAAATGGTCGAGCCGGCGCCGCTGGCGATGATAATGCTGAGGGGATCGAGCAGCCAAAGGCCGCCCAGGCCGTTCGCGGCCGAAGCGTCAACGGAAGCCGTGTCGCTGACGCCGAGATGAAGGCCGGAAGTTTCAATGAAACCGCCGTTGCCGCCAAAAAGACCGCCGCGGGCGCGGGCGCGCCCTTCAAAAATTGCCGTGTTGTCGGCCAATACATATATGTCGCCGCCGTCACCGTTGTTGCCGCCGTCGGCGATCAGCGCCGCCAGATCAGAAACCAGGACGTTTTCACCGTTGATCTTGATCGAGCCGCCACCTTCACCGGATGCGTTCAGGGTGCCCGTCACGTTGACCGTGCCCTTGCCGCCGCCATTCAGGACGATTTTGCCGCCCTGGACCTCGAAAGAGGCTACGTTGACCACACCGGCCATGTTAATGACATTGTCGACCGCTTCTTTTGCGGCCTGCGCCGTGATCAGAACCGTGCCGCCTTCGGCATTGATGGTGCCCAACTGGTTGATCAGGGCTTTTTCGTGTTTGCTGTCGAGTGCGATCTCCAGCAGATTGTCGCCGTAAAGATCAAGCGTGACCTTGCTGCCCGAGCCAAAAGCGACGCGGCCGAGACGCGCGTTGATGATCCCGCTGTTGGTGATCTGCGGTGCAACGAATGCGGCGAGGCCAGCATCCGCGACACTGATCGTGCCGAGGTTGGTGATGGCGCCGTTGCCGAAATTGCCAAGCTCGAGCCTGGAATCGCCGCGCATGACAGCGTCCGTATCGACGTCGCCTGTGGAGGCGATGATGCCGCCCACATTGATAACGGAATCCTTCCCGAAGAACACGCCGTTGCGGTCCAGAACCATGATGCGGCCATTGGCTTTGAGCGTGCCGAGAATCTGCGTCGGGTCGGCATGGTTGCCGGTAACGCGGTTAACGGCCAGGGAGCCCGAGCCCGGCTGGAAGAATTCTGTTTTCCCTTTGGTGCCGATATTGAAGCTGTCCCAGTTGATAACCACGCGATTGGTGTTCTGCTGAATGTTCAGCTGACCGATGTCGGGACGATCGAACGAAGCGGAACCGCCGACGACCTGTTCGCCTGTCGGTGTCGCCATCTCGTCGAGAGCGCGCGCGGGATGAGAAGACATTGCCAGCAGGCCGGCCGCGGCAAATGTCGTCGTCGAAAGAAGCGACATAAGTTTGCGGCTGGTGATTTTGACACTGGTGTCTTTTTGGCGCGCGGTGATCGGTCCGGTCATGGGTACTTCCTCCAGGTTTAAATCTTTGTCCTAAAATCGTATAAGTACTGTTCTTTTTGGCACTTGGGCTGAAACGTTAAAAAAGTGTTACTTTTTTTGAGCTACGGAGTTATACCCACAATCTCTGTAAAAAAACAAGACATAATTAGGGAAAACGCCGGGGTTTTCCGATCACAAAATGTTACACATTCTGTAAAATGCTTCTGGAAACCTTTGTTTGCCGAACTTTTTCTGTGGAAAGGTGGTTGGCTTTTACTTGAATCTGCCGCAGTATCACAAAGAGGGTTTTCAAATCCCTTTTTTTGGCATACAACTCTGCCTCAACTACGATCCTTATCATGTTTAAGTTATTAAGTAATGTGGCGGCGCTTGCCGTTTTGAAGTTACAAAAAGGATAATAATTATGCGAAAAAGTCTGGTCCGCCCGTTTTTGTATGCAGTCGCGGCTCTTTCTTTTGTCGTCTGGAGCGCTTTTCCCGCCCAGGCGCAGGTGCCCAGCGCGCAAACAGGCAGCGCTTCTCCCGGACGCGTTGACAAGCACTTTCAGCAGCATGATCTTATCCCCGCCACCCTGCCCAAAATCGAGGTGCGCGAGCTAAAAGTCCAGGGCGCCCCTCCCGGCGCTGACAAGGTGCCGCTCGTGCTCCGCAACCTCACACTTGAAGGCGTGACGGTCTACACCCATCGCGAACTTGAGCGCGTATATGAAGGCCGGCTTGGCACAAACATGACGCTGGCTGACCTTTATACCATTGCCGCCGACCTGACGCGCAAGTACCGCAACGACGGTTATGTTCTGACGCAGATCGTTGTGCCACCCCAGACAATCGACGGCGGCAACGCAAAGCTGATGGTGGTTGAAGGCTATATCGACCGCGTCGAAGTGCGCGGCGACGAGCAGGAAACCGCCCTGCCGCTTATCCGCCAGTATGCGGCACACGTCAAAACGGACGAAGAGGCTGTGAATATTGCTTCTCTCGAACGCGCGCTTCTGACCATTAATGACCTGCCGGGTGTTTCCGCGCGCGGCGTTCTGAGCCCTTCGCCAAACAAAACGGGCGCGGCCGATCTTCTTGTTGTCGTCGAGCGTCATCCTTATGACGCCGTCGTCAGCATCGATAACTTCGGCAGCCGCTTCCTCGGCCCGGTTCAGCTTTCGGCTGCCGGCTCGCTGAATTCCTTTTTCGGCAACAACGAAAAGCTCACGGGGCAATTCGTCGTTTCGCCCGAGCGTCATTCGCCGCCCGAACTTTACTATGCCGGCCTGAGCTACGAGCAGCCGATTTCAAGCACCGGCACGACGTTCGAGCTGTTTGGCAACAACACCTATACCAATCCCGGCTATACGCTTGACGAATTCGATGTGCTGGGCCGTTCGCAACTTATAGGTCTGCGCTTTAAGCATCCCCTGATCAGAACCCGTGCCCTGAACGTTCTTACGCGCCTGACTTTTGATATGCGCAACGTCAACAGCAAGAACAATGCCGAGCCAACGCGCAAGGATCGTATACGCGCCGTCCGCCTGGGCAGCCGGTTTGAATATCTGGACACGCTGTTTGGTGCCGGCTTCAACGTTCTCGATCTTGAGGCTTCGCGCGGCATGGAAGTCTTTGGTGCCAGCAACACCGGAGAGGCGAACATATCGCGCCCGGGCGCTGACCCGCATTTCGTCAAAATCGCGGCCGAGGCCCAGCGTTTACAGCGCCTGATGGCCAAGCTAAACCTTCTGGTCGGCGTCACCGGCCAGTGGTCGAACGGCATCCTTTACAGCTCCGAGGAATTCGGTGTGGGCGGACAGGCGTATGGCCGTGGCTATGACCCATCAGAAGTTGTCGGCAATGACGGTGTCGCCGGCAAGCTTGAGCTGCAATGGAACAGGCCGTATGAGGCGGACCTTTTTGAAAACTATCAGCTCTACAGCTTCTATGATGCCGGCGTGATCTGGAATTCGGCCGCGACAACAAGCTCCCAGAAACAGGATTCTGTTGCCTCGACCGGCCTTGGCATTCGCGCCGACCTGAACGAGGCTACCTCGGGCGGCCTGATGCTGGCTTTCCCGCTGACGCGCTCAGTGCAGACCAACCCCGATACCGACGCCCGGCTATATATGAACCTGAGCCGCAAATTCTAGTCCGGTTTCAGCCGCAAATTTAACAGCACAAATAAAAAAGGCCGCATTACGCGGCCTTTTTTATTTATTCGCTCTCCCTGCTCATCCAGGCCTTTTAATCAGTCCGGGCGTTTCCAGATCGGATCGGTCAGCTCTGCCAGCAGCGCCTCATGAAGAAGCTGCTCTTCCGCGCTCACGCTGAAAGGGCGCGGTGCACGGGCGCTTTGTGAGGCAGCCGCCTGGACCGATACAAGCGGCGATGCTTTCTCTGAAGACGCCGCTGCCCTTGAGGCTGCCTGGGAAGTGGCGGCCGCCGGGATCAGGCCCAGCCCGTGCTGGCGGCCGCCCAACAGCTCCAGATATACATCGGCGAGCAGCCGGGAATCGAGAAGGGCGCCGTGGAGCTCGCGGCCCGAATTATCAATGTCGAAACGCCGGCATAGGGCATCCAGACTGGCGGGCGAGCCCGGA
The DNA here is from genome assembly GCA_025451095.1 of Alphaproteobacteria bacterium. GTDB lineage: Bacteria > Pseudomonadota > Alphaproteobacteria > Micavibrionales > Micavibrionaceae > JACQIJ01. The sequence goes on along the minus strand of JANWLB010000073.1, from coordinate 6,717 downwards.
AACTTGCGCCGTGCCATGTGCAGCGTATCGACAATTTTCCGACCGCCCAGGCCGCCGTGCCCGACACTGGCCAGCTCGGCATTCAGAAATTTCAGATCGAAGTCCGCGTTATGAATGACAAGCGCATCGCCTGCGATAAAATCGAGAAACTCGACATAGACTTGAGAAAACACGGGCTTGTCTTTTAGAAAGGTGGCGGTCAGGCCGTGCACGGCGGTGGCCTCAGCCGGGACATCACGTTCGGGATTTATATATTGATGCCATGTCTTGCCGGTGGGCAGGTGGTTTATAAGCTCGACGCAGCCTATCTCTACCAGCCGGTCGCCGTTGAAAGGGTCCATGCCTGTGGTTTCGGTATCGAGTATGACCTCACGCATGGCGTGCCTTTATGTTTTCGCGCACCTGCCCCAACCATTCGCTCATGAATTTTTCCGTCTGGGCCATAAGCGTGGCGCAGTGTTTTTCCGTGTCGGCGCGCATCTGCGCCGGGTCTATCGTTCCTGTAAGGGCCTCCGACGCGCTGGATACCGTCCAGGCCTTGACAATTATCGGGGTTGCTTCCGCATGGCACTGCAGGCCGAGGCCGTTTTTTCGCCAGGAGAAAACCTGATTTTCGTACATCTCACTCGAAGCCAGAAGATCCGCGCCCGCCGGCAGATCGAACGTGTCGCCGTGCCATTGCGCCATGTAAGTAAGGGCGCCGTCCAGGTGCCGGGCCGGCGTTTTTTTGCCTTTTTCCGTTATTTTCAAGGGAAACCAGCCCTTTTCCTTGCCTTTTGGCCCGGGATAAACCGCGCCGCCCTGGGAAGCGGCCATCATCTGCGCGCCCAGGCACACACCCAGCGTGGGAAGGTCTTGCGCCAGACGGCGGCCCAGTATTTCCGTTTCCTGTTTTATAAAAGGATAGGTATCGGCCTGATAGACGCCGGGCGCTCCGCCCATGACAATCAGAAGGTCGGGGCCAAGCGCATCAAAGCCTGAGAGATCCTCGTGCCAGCAATCAACGTAGTGATAGGCGAGGCCTTCTTTATCCAGAACCGCACCCAGCGAGCCCAGGCCCCCGGAAAACATATGTCGAAAGACGACAATTTTCATGAGCGCGTATACTCCCCCGTTCGAATGCGCCGTATAATGCCGCGCAGTTCTTCATGAGTATAAGCGAGCCCCAGCCCGGTATGCACTACAAAATCTGCATACCTCCTTTTCTGTTCGTCCGGCATCTGCCGGGCAAGGCGAAACGCCCTGTCTTCTAAATCGGCGCTGCCGCGCGCGTTCAGCCTTTGCTCCTGGATAAAAGGCGGGGCTGTTACACAGATCGTATAATCGAGACGCTGCTCCGCCCCGGTCTCGAACAAAAGCGGTATATCGAGCACGGCAATTTCCGCGCCCTGACTTTTTTGCGCTTTGAGAAACCGCTGCTGGGTGTTGCGAACCAGCGGGTGCAGAACAGATTCAAGCTCATCCCATTTCGCGTGATCATTACCCAGCGCCCGGCGCAGCCGCGCCCGGTCGATCGCCCCGCTTTTCTTGTCGTAGGCGACGGGGAAAAGAGCGGTAACGGGTGCGACACCGGCGCCGCCCCGGGCCAATAAACCATGCACGGCCTGATCCGAGCAGTGAACTGGAAAACCCATTGATCTCAACATGTTAGTCGTTGAAGTTTTGCCCATCCCCATCGATCCCGTGACGCCGATAACGATCATTTGCCCGGCCCCCCTGCCTGCTGTGCAATCAGACTCTGCAGCTCCGCCGTAATATCAGGCAGGATGCCTGTCCAGTGCGAGAAGGCCAGGCGCGCCTGGTGTAAAAGCATGCCCAGCCCCCCGACCGTTACGTTGCCGCGAACGGCGGCAGCCTGCAACAGCGGTGTGCTTTCGGGATTGTAAACGATATCACCGACGGCGGCTTTGGGTGAAAGCTGTTTCAGGTCGAGATTCAGGGGCGGGTGCCCTTTCATGCCCAGCGCCGTCGTGTTTACCAGAAGCGCGCATTCTGCCATTGCCTTTTCCGCCCCTTCCCACTCAATCGCTTTGACGCCGAAATCATGGGCCAGCGCCTGCGCGCGCTCAAGGGTACGATTGGCAACAATAATCTGAGGTGCTTCTTGTTTTTTCAGGGCGCAGACAATGGCGCGCGCCGCACCGCCTGCCCCGAGCACCAGCGCGGGGCCGGCTTTAAAATCGAAGCCGGGCATCTGTTCCTTCATGTTCAGCACAAAACCAAAAATATCGGTGTTCGTGCCGCAGATTTTTCCCTTTTCATCGATGCTGATCGTGTTGACGGCCCCGACCTGACGCGCGCCCTCATCAACTTCGTGGCAGAGCGCCAGAGCGGCCTGTTTATGCGGGATCGTGATGTTGAATCCGTTATAGCCTTCATCAATCAGGCCGGAAATCGCAACCGCAAGCCGTTCCGGCGCCACGTCAATCGCTTCGTATTGTCCCTGCAAACCGTAGCGGCCGATCCAGTAATTATGAATGGCGGGCGACAGGCTGTGCGCGACGGGATGTCCGAGAACGGCTGCCTTCAGGATTTTTGCCGTCATGGCGCAAACCCTTCTTTTTCAAGAAACGACAGCAGCGGCAGCAAAGGCAGGCCGAGGATGGTGAAATAATCGCCGTCCACTTTTTCAAAAAGCCAGGAGCCGTGCGATTCAAGCTCATACCCTCCGACAGCGCGCGTCAGCGCCGCACCGGCCGCCTCGCAATATTTATCAAAAAACGAATCATCAAAATTTTTCATGGTCAGGCGCGCGGTCTGGGCATGCTCCCAAATAATCTTTTCATTTTCCGCGACACAGACAGCGGAGATCAGCTGGTGCGTTTTGCCCCTTAAGGATTTCAGATTTTCACGCGCTTGCCCCGGTGTTGGCGCCTTGGAATAAAGCCGCCCTTCACAGGATAAAATCTGGTCCGCGCCGATGACAACGCTGCACGGCTGCGCTGCGCAAACATGCAGGGCTTTGCGCGCGGCCAGTTCGCGGGCCAGCGCCTCATGGTTTTTTTTGGCCGGACATGCCGCGATGATGGCCAGCTCATCCAGATCGGCAGGAACGGCTTCAAATTCCAGCCCGGCCTGTTGCAACAGCGCGCGCCGTGCCCTGCTGGCAGAGGCCAGCACGAGCTTTTTTTGCGACGGCGCATTGACAAGGCTTGTTTTCGCCAAAGACCTATCCTCCGCCTGCGTAATTGCGGCTCTGCTGCAGGAGCACTTGTATCTCGGCGGCCGTTTCCTCGACGGAGCGGCGCGTAACGTCGATTACGGGCCAGCCCTGCTTTGTAAAAAAACGGCGGGCTTCAAGAATTTCCTCTTTCACTTTTTCGGGATCAAGATAGGCGTTGTCGTCCTGATGTTTGTCTTTTTCGTCGGCCTTAAGACGGTTGCGGCGCAGATGGACAAGCCGTTCGGGAGATTCTGTAAGACCAACAAACAACGGCCCTTTCAGAGCGGTAATTCTATCGGCAACAGGGATCCCGGGAATGTACGGAATGTTGGCCGCTCTGATGCCCCGCCGCGCCAAAAAAATACATGTCGGGGTTTTCGAGGTGCGGGAAACGCCGACCAGAATAACATCAGCCTTTTCTATGCCGTCATAATTCTGGCCGTCATCAAAGGACAAAGCAAAATCCACAGCGGCAATGCGGTGAAAATAAGCCTCGTCCAGCGTATGCTGCAGGCCTGGAATGTCCTTGCTGGAGAGGCCGAGAAACGTTGAAAGACCCAGCATCATCGGATCCAGAACAGATATACATGGTACATTTAGGTCCTGACACTTTTTCTGCAGCAGTGCGCGCAGCTCATTATCAACCAGCGTGAACATGACGGGGCCGGGATGATCGGCAATGTCCTGCAATACGCGCTCGAGCTGCTTTCCCGTGCGGACCAGCGGCCAGAATCTTTCAATCGGGTCGATATTGTCGAACTGGGCCAGGCAGGCACGCGCCAGACCCTGCAGAGTCATGCCCGTGGCATCGGATATCAGGTGCAGATAAAACTGCCGCGGTGCCGGCGGGAAAGCCTTGTCGTTTGTCATGGCGGCATCCTAGCAGCGCCCGGGGCGCTGCGGAAGGGCAACGGGGGGTCTGTTTGGTCTTTTTAAAGGCGGGTTTTCACGATTTCGCCGCCCGGGAATATCCGGCGGGCCAGTTTAGTGTCACGGAAGGGGACGTTATTCACCATCGTCACTTCCATATCGTACATAAGGTGATACAGATGGGTCTGGTTCACCGGGTCATTCAGCCCGGCAAAGAACGGGTCAGTCATAATGGTGCGCCCCAGCCCGGCGAGATAGCAGATTCCGCCCGGCAGCACCGAGAGAAATTCCATGGCTGCGGGGGTGAGTTCTTTTTGCCCCAGGCAACCGGATTCAGTGCCCATCTCCGTCAGGGCAAGCACGATGTCATCAAGCGTTTCCAGCGTCTGGTGGTCGCAGGCCGCTACGCGCTCCTCATCCGCATACCACTGGCGGAAAACGTAGGCCAGGGCGGTGCCGTCAAACAGGGCGGCCGGAGAGCGCTCCAGGAAGCGCACAAAAATCATTGCCATGTCGCCTTCGGCGGAACCCAGAAGATGGCGCCAGATTTCAGCGTTTCCTGCGCCGCGCAGTTCCCAGGCAACAAAGACAGAAAATGTATCGCAATCCGCCGCGCGGACGCGCTCCATCATCAGTGCTTGTTCCGGCGGGTATTCGTTTTCAAAGCTGCCGGTGCGGTCTTCGTGCCAAACATCACGCAGGGCGCGGATAAGCGAGATCAGGAAGGCGTTGCGAAAATAAAGGGAGCGGCCGAGCGCCGCGGGAGTCAGGGAGAAGTTGTCGATAAAGATTTTTTTCGCGGGAATATCGATATGAAAGCCCCCGTTATGAAGATCGGAAAAGCCGATCTGCCAGTTCTGTTCCTGCGCGTGGCGCACAATGGCGCCGGCCTCAGGGCTTTGCGCGAGCGCTGCCGCCGCCCAGGCGATTATATCTTCGGTCGTATCGAAGCGAGGCGCGGTCAGAGCTTTCTCGCCTTGCGTAACTGCCGAGATGTAGGTCGTGGGAGTCTTTTCAAACAAAGCTGCGCCGTTTCCGATATCGCTGTCGGAGAGGCGCTCTGAAATTTTTACATCCGCAGTAAAAGCCGAGGCTGATTTCTTGGCGTGCGTTCTTCTGATCAGCCGGTCAGTTTTCATTAGGTCGTCCTCATTCCCGTTGTCTGGGCTTGAGGCTGATGATCTGGGCAGTGCCTCTTGCGCCGGGACCTCTTGCAAACGCTGCAGATGAGGTGCCGTTCTTGACAGGGGTAAGGGAAACGATGTTAGCCGTCTTTTCACGTGACTCTATCCGTTCTTCTTTTTCGGAATCGCCGGAAAGAAGTTCGCGGCGTCTGACCGGATTTGTCTTCTGCAATTCCTGTTCCGTATCGCGGAAAGAGCGTTCAAACTTGATAAACCACAGAAAATTGGCGTTGGAGCGGTCTCTGACTTCTGTAAATACGGGGTCGTTTGTGATCGTTTGGACGTAGGGTGCCAGGTAGTTTTTGCCGAAAGGCACTTTACCCAGTGCGGATATTAGTTCCGCTGATACGTTCAGCGACGGCTGGCTGCCCTCGAACACGTAACCCTGATAATCAGCCAGCATCTGCTGGATCAGTTTTCTGTCTTCGTGGCGGCAACGTTCGGAAAGGAACCAGGCCTCGAATACCGCGCTGCAGGCCAGGCCGTTATTGAGTGTGCGGAAATCCAGATAGGATTCGCGTGCGAAGGCGCGGGTCAGATCGGACATGGACGATGCATCGAGACGATCCCAGGGCCCCTTTTCGCCTGCCAGCTGAAGCTCCCATGCCGTGCGCACCATCATCACGGAAAGATCCGCGATCTGTGAACGGTTAACCAGGATTGCCTGTTCGGGATGGAATGTCAGCGGGTGAAGAAGCGCGCCGTTCCTGTGTTGCCACAGGCGGCGCAATTCGCGCACGGCCAGGAGAATCTGATCGTCAGCATCCAGAGCGGGGCTGATAAGGATGACGCCGCTATTGCGGTCATATGTCGCTGTAGGCGTTTGCCGACTGTGCCGGATTTCCGATTTATAGGTCGCGGCATGATCGAGAAGCGCAGAGCCGAAGCGGCTCCGCCGTAAAGTTTTTTCAAGCTCTTCTATTGAAAGAGCTGTGCCCTCTTCTTTTTGCGAAGACGATGTCGCGCGGTCGAGATCATCGAGAAACATTTCAACGATCCGGTCAGCGGGGCGATCAGGAATCATGCCTGCAAGCCGGTCGAGCGCGGAAATTTTTTCCTGAATTTCCTTCAGGCCATTTTCAATAGCGGTAAAGCCAAATTCAATGCCAAGGTCGAGCACCTCTTCGTCGATGATGTCGCCTTCAAAATCCATATAGAAAAGCGGCTGGTCGCCGATGATCGAGCAGCGCACGGGCTGTTCGTTGTTTAGCGTATAGGCAACGCGGCACAGTCTGCCCTTGCCCTGCGTCAACGTCGAAACGTGCTTGTCTGGTATTTTTTCCATGAACCCCAACCGCGTAGAAGAACGACCCGCAACCCCAAAGATCTTCGCTTTTCAGCGTGTTATGGGTTAATTATGCCCGGAGTTCGTTAACGCTTTCCTACCGGCTGGGCAGAAAACGCTTTTTGGCGAAAAAAGACGCGCGATTCAGCAAAAAACGGGCTTTTTATTATACATAAGAACAAAGAGTTGTGTTAGGAGCCGTCGGGCGCGGATTC
>JANWLB010000072.1 GCA_025451095.1 Alphaproteobacteria bacterium | reverse complement strand
CGGAATTATGAGGGAGTTATGGGACGAGCGGAGCTCTACTGGCCAAGGACGTCATCGAGAACAGGCATATCCTCGATCAGCAATTCTTCCTCCGACAGAAGAATCTGGCCATCCCGATTGACGTGCGCGGCGGTCTTGAAAAGCGAGTCCCTGAACATCATCTGCAGGATGAGGTCGTAAGAACCATCCCGGTTTTTTTTGGTGAGCTGAACGGGCGCCAGTATTTTCCCAATCGCTTTGCGCGCAGCCGGCGGCGGCTCTTCTTTCCAGGCGATGTCGTCTACATTTTCAGCAACCCTGAATCGTCCGTGGCGGCCGCGAACATAGGTGAAAAAGAACCGCACATATTCAGTTACCGTGTCTGCCGTCAGAACGAGGGGTGCTTTTTTGTTCAGGGCGTAGATCGGCTCGTTCGTCCAGTTCAGGATGGTTGCATTATCCGCTTTGTGAACCACGAAGCGCTGCTGTTCCGGGACGTATCCATAATCGGCTATATCCAAAAATTTATAGCCCGGATAAAAAGGAAGCTCGAATCCGAGGATGGTTGTGCTTTCCGGCTTAAAGGGGCTTCCCTCCATCAAAGGATTGACGTCCCGCAAAACCGCCTCTGCGGCCTCTTTCTCCAGTTTGACGAAAGCCTTTTGAAACATCTTTCGATTTTCCCGCGTCCTGTGTCCTTTGTATAGCGGTTTTTTGCGCCAGGCCTGGCCGATTCGGGTAGCGCCCTCTTTGTAACTTTGTGGAAAGGTCCCCGTAAGCGCGCCTTAAATTGCCGGGAGTATTTTTTTCCACTTTTCATGCGCCTCCCGCTGGGCCGCTTTTCCGACTGTTGAAAAGGACAAGACACAAAAGAGCGTTATGGGGACAGGATACAAAAACGCCCTGCTTAAACAGACGCGCGCCTGATCGCTTTTGTGTGTAAGTGCGGGATTGAATCCCATCCCCGGGATTCACAGGCCCTACTATCTAATACTACCTTCTTAAAAATACCTTTCTGAAAGTATATTGTTCTGCTTACATGCAGGCCATGAGACAGGCAAAGACACAGAAAATACAGGCTGCGGGTGTTCGGGAAAAGCCACTCCTGGCGGCTCTGGCGGGCGAACAAAAAAGCCGGCCGCCGCTTTGGCTGATGCGGCAGGCGGGAAGATATCTGCCCGAATACCGCGCCCTGCGCGAAAAGGCAGGCGGGTTTCTGGAGATGGTTTACAACCCGGACCTGGCCGCTGAAGCGACGATGCAGCCTGTGCGCCGCTTTGGCATGGACGGCGCCATTCTTTTTTCAGATATTCTGGTTATACCGCAGGCCCTGGGCATAGGGCTGCGTTTTGCGGAAGGCGAAGGGCCGGTTCTGGAGGCAGTGCGGCCGGGAGACCCTCTTCCGGTTTTTGAAAAACAAAAACTTGAGATGCGGCTGGCCCCCGTGTACGAGACCGTGCGCCGGGTGCGTGAAGGCCTGCAGGCGGAAAGTTTTTCCGATACAGCGCTGATCGGATTTGCGGGCGCGCCGTGGACCGTGGCGTGCTACATGGCCGAAGGCGGCAGCAGCCGTGATTTTGCCAAGGCACGGACATGGGCGCGCGAGGATGCCGCCGGCTTTGGGCGCCTGATCGATCTGGTGACCGAAGCCACGATCGAATATTTGAACGGGCAGATCAGCGCAGGGGCGGAGGCGATTCAGCTGTTCGACAGCTGGGCCGGGCTACTGGTGCCGGGCGGGAACAGCCACAGCCACAGCGAAACGGACACATATGCGCGGTGGGTCATTGAACCGGCGCAGAGGATCATCTCGGCGATCAGAGCCAGGTTTCCCGATGTCCCCATCATCGCTTTTCCCCGCGGTTCCGGCGAGCTCTATGCTGAGTATGCGCGGCAAACCGGCGCGGACGCAATCGGCATTGACCAGGATATCTCCCCTGGCTGGGCGGCAGAGAACCTGCAGAAGAAGACAGCCGTGCAGGGTAATCTGGACCCGCAGAGCCTGTTGGCGGGCGGTGCCGAAATGGGAAGGGCGGCGCGGGCCATTCTTGATTGCCTCGGCGGCGGCCCTTTTATTTTTAACCTGGGCCACGGCGTGATCAAGGAGACCCCGCCCGAGCATGTGGCGCAGCTGGTGGATGTGGTACGCTCATGGCGCCCGTAGACACACCGGGGGCATCAGGGGCGAGGGACCCGAAGGCGGCGCGCGCCGAGGGCCAGAGAACCGCTGTGGTTCTTTTCAATCTGGGCGGACCCGATTCTGTGAAGGCGATACGCCCGTTCCTGTTCAATTTTTTCAAGGACAAAAATATTATCCGGCTGCCCGTGCTGCCGCGGATTTTTCTGGCGGGCGTTCTTTCCTGGCGCCGGGCGCGGCGTGAGGCCGGGGTCAGTTATGGACTGCTGGGCGGAAAATCGCCACTGCTGGAAAATTCACGCGCGCAGGCCAGGGTGCTGGAGGCGGCGCTGGGGCCTGGATACCGGGTTTTTGTTTCCATGCGTTACTGGCATCCCTTGAGCAGAGAAACGGCCCGGCGGGTGAAAGAATTTGCGCCGGACCATGTAGTTCTTTTGCCTTTGTACCCTCAATACTCAACCACCACCACGCGCTCCTCAGCTGAAGACTGGGCGCGCTCAGCGGCGGCGGCCGGGCTGATGGCCGCTACGACACTGGTATGCTGTTACCCGGCAGAGGCCGGATTTATCGAGGCTTCCGCTGCTCTGGTTAAGGGGCGGTACGCCGAAGCGCAGCTTCATTCCTTAAGCACAGGACAGGCCGCCCCGCGGGTTCTTTTTTCCGCACACGGCTTGCCGGAGGATGTGATCGCTGATGGCGATCCCTATCAGTGGCAGTGCGAAAAGACGGCCGGGGAAATTGTTCGTGTCTTGAATATCGAAGGGCTGGACTGGCAGCTCTGCTACCAGAGCCGTGTCGGACCCAAAGCCTGGATCGGGCCCAGCACGGAAGAGGCCATCAGGCAGGCGGGTCGCGATAACGTGCCCGTGGTGATTTATCCGCATTCCTTCACCAATGAGCATGTGGAAACGCTTGTCGAGATTGATATTGAATACAGGCGCCTGGCGACAGAGCAAGGCGTTCCGGCTTTTTTTCCTGTGGTGACGGTGGGCGAAGCCCCGGCGTTCATCGCAGGGCTGGCCGATCTTGTCAAAAAGAGCCGCATGAGATCTGATGGTGTTTGCTCTGGCAGCGGAGCGCGGCTGTGTCCGGGGAATTTTAGACGGTGCCCGGCACGGGCGGGAGAGAAAAGGGAAGCGGCATGAGTGGATTTCTGGAAGCGCACTATCTGTGGATCAAGGCGTTTCACATTATCACAGTGATGGCGTGGATGGCGGGCATGCTGTATTTGCCGCGCCTGTACGTTTATCATGCGGACGCACCCCGGGGGTCGGACGCGGCGGAGACATTCAAGGTCATGGAGCGGCGCCTCCTGCGGATAATTATCAACCCGGCAATGATAGCGGCCTGGATTTTGGGCGGGCTGATGATCTGGACCCATCCGGCGCTGCTTCAGGAAGGCTGGCTGCATGCCAAGCTGGGATGTCTGGTGTTGATGCAGGTCGTACACGCGCTGTTTGCGCGCTGGCGCCGCGTGTTCGCACGGGACGAGAATACGCGCCCTGCGCGCTTTTACAGGTACTGGAATGAGGCCCCGACCCTGCTTTTGATCGTCATCGTCATTCTGGCGGTCACAAAGCCCTTCTGACCCAAGAAAAATTAATATGTTAAATAAAAAAACTGATTCGTGTTATTGTATAAGCGATTGACTCACCCCGCGCTGTTGGCTATAACCCCAAGAGTCCTATAGAAAAAACCCCACCGAAACAGGCTTCAAAAAAGAGCGGGCATGGTCCTGCCGGGTGTGGAGCAAGGAAATCCCCTGCAAAAAAAGTATCTACGAAATACAGGATAAAAATAATACCGAACAAACTTAACATTAATTCGCGAAACGCAAGAAATTGTCTCCTCGTGATATGTCACAAGAATTAAAGAAAATAGACGAGCGCTTTATGAACCTCCAGGACCTGAAGACAAGATCTCCGGCCGAGCTTCTGGCTTTTGCCGAGGAACTGGGGATTGAAAACTGTGCTTCGATGCGCAAGCAGGACATGATGTTTGCGATCCTGAAGGAGCTGGCCGACCAGGGCGTTCCGATTTCAGGCGCCGGGGTTCTCGAGGTTCTGCAGGACGGTTTTGGTTTCCTGCGGGCGCCGGAAGAAAACTATCTGCCCGGCCCGGATGATATTTACGTTTCGCCAAGCCAGGTCCGACGCTTCGGCCTGCGCACCGGCGACATCGTCGAGGGCGAGATTCGCGCCCCCAAAGATTCCGAGCGTTATTTCGCCCTGCTCAAGGTTGGCGCGATCAACAACGAGACGCCGGAGAAAATTCGTCACCGGATTAACTTCGACAACCTGACGCCGCTTTATCCCGAGCGCAAGATCAAGCTTGAGCTTCAGGATCCGACCAAGAAAAACATGACCCAGCGCATCATTGAGCTGGTTTCGCCGCTGGGCTTTGGGCAGCGCGCCCTGATCGTGGCACCGCCGCGTACGGGCAAAACGATTATGATGCAGGATGTTGCTCATTCCATCGCGGCCAACCACCCGGAAGCCTACCTGATCGTTCTGCTGATTGATGAGCGGCCGGAAGAGGTAACGGACATGGCGCGCTCGGTGCGCGGCGAAGTCATTTCATCGACTTTCGATGAGCCGGCGGCCCGTCACGTACAGGTTGCGGAAATGGTCATGGAAAAGGCCAAGCGTTTGGTCGAGCACAAGCGCGACGTGATAATTCTTCTGGATTCGATTACGCGCCTGGCGCGGGCGTACAATACGGTTGTCCCCTCCTCGGGCAAGGTTCTGACGGGCGGTGTTGATGCGAACGCGCTTCAGCGTCCGAAGCGCTTCTTTGGTGCGGCCCGCAACATTGAGCAGGGCGGCTCTCTGACTATTATCGCTACGGCGCTGATTGAAACCGGCAGCCGCATGGATGAGGTTATTTTCGAGGAGTTCAAAGGCACAGGCAACGCCGAGATTGTGCTCGACCGCAAGCTTTCCGACAAACGCGTGTTCCCGTCAATCGACATACAGAAATCCGGTACGCGGAAGGAAGAGCTTCTGGTCGATCGCGGTACACTTTCGAAAATGTGGGTTCTGCGCCGCATCCTCAACCCGATGGGCACCGTCGATGCTGTTGAATTCCTAATCGATAAAATGAAGGACACCAAGTCCAACGACGACTTTTTCCAGTCGATGAATCAGTAAAAAGCCACGCCCATTTTTTAGGTCATTTTCCGGCTGTTTTTCACGACCGTTTGCTGCGTTACAGCATCCCGGCCCACCGATTTTTTATTCATAAAAAGACGCGAAAACTACAGGTTTTGCTGTTTTTCTGCTATACTGGTCCTATAGAAAGAAAAACTATGACAGGTAAACCCGCGGACAGAAGCGGGGCAGTTTTGCGTATATTCTGCAAACTGGGCCTCGCTTTATTGCTGAGCGCCTGCACCGGGGAAACGGAGAGGCGGGAGACGGTTTCCACAAGTTATTTCAGGGCTCTTCCCTACCAAAATCAAGCATTTAATAGCAATACAACGTCGGCTGAATACACGGCCCGGGCTTTAAGCCGTCTGGGCCGGGGCGCGACGCGTGAGGACCTGGTTTCCGGGGACCGCAGCAATCCGGCCTATAAGGCTGCCCTGCAGCAAAGCGGGGCGCCCCAATGCAGCGTGGGCGACCGGTTTGATTCCCGCAATACGCTGGCCTTTGACATGGGTGGCGGGAAGCGGCTGGGGTTAAACATGGACGTCGACATGGAGAATATGGTTCGCCCGTCCCTCAACAAGATGAAGGTTGAGTTCCGTATGAAATTCGGAGGCCCCGACAAGGACAAAAAGAGCGCCTGCCGCTATGATTCCCAACTGCAGGGGCTGGCCGGCTCCGCCTTTAACGAGATTTTCCGCCGCCGCGACAACACAATCTGGGGCGAGCTGGAAGATTACGGCGTTAACCTGCGCTAAAGACCCAACGCCTGATGCAAGGGCGCATACCAGATGGGTGTGCCGCCGCCACGGCTTATAGCCAGCTCGATGGTTGCGAAATAAAGCACGACCAGCACGGCATAACCGATGGCCGCGCTTTTACCGGCCTTGGGTATCAGGCGGTTGCGTGGTGTTTTGCCTTTACCCTTACCTTTCGTAGTTGCCCCGCGCGGCAGGACATGCTCCAGAGCGCGGTTGAGCGCCTGAACAGAGGCATATTGCATGCATAGCGTGACCACAAGAAAACCGAGCATCAGCAGAACGCCGTCGGCGGCCACCAGAGCCCGCGGTGTCAGCGGGAATGTTTCAAGAAAACCCCGGCCGGGGCCAACGAAATAAAGTGCAAAGAGGGCGAGGTTAAGGGCCAGACCCCCCAGCATGCCAAAAATACGTGGTTTTTGCGTGACGCGGCGCAAGGCGCGGTCAGCCAGAAGGACGGTTTTTTTGAGCGTTTCGGCACGGATACCAAAGGGATATTTTTTGAGCATGAGATCAAGCGCCTTGCGCTGCGGGGCACGAACGGTGGCGAGCGCGGCTTCGGCAATTAGGCGGTAGCTGGTGGCTTCGCGTATTTTGGCCGCCACGTTGGTTTGCGCGCGCACCGCCTCATCCAGAAAGCGCAGACCCGGCCGCACTGCCTCTTCAAGAAAATGCGGCATGTGCACAAGGCTGGGCTGAAAGCCGAAAAGTTTTCCGGCGAGCGTGCCGTCCTTGGTGAAAAATTCGATGTTGCCCCAGGGCAGCCGGACTTTGTAAGGAATAATGAATTCATCCGGCTTGGTGTTCTTGTTAATCTCCTCCTCGCGCACCTTTTCCTGAATGATCCTGATATCCCCGTGCTTGGCGGTCACCATTTCGGGGCCAAGATTGTCGATCAGGGGCGGCACTTCCGGCGGCAGGGCCTCACGGTTATACTGGAAACGGCTGCGCGCGCGGATTTCGAGATAACTCATCTGGCTGTGCCAGCCGGTGCCGGAACATCCTTTGCAACTCAAAAGGCCTGAGCCCCGGCAGGCGACGCACTTGATCGTGCCTTTCTGTTGGCATTTGTCGCAATTTGCCTTGCCTCTGCCATTGCAGCGGATACAGGGCTGGCGGCCCTGCCCGAGGTCAAGATACTGGGTGCCGTGGCATTTGGGGCAGACCATCAGTTTCGTGCCATAACATTTCGGGCAGTGCGTGCCGCCGGTGCCCCGGCAGGCCTGGCAGCTCGCGCGCGCCTGCCCGTGACATTCGGTGCAAACCTCGTGCACGACATAGGTCTTGTTCATGCGGTCGAGAAGCAAAACATAATCGTTGAGTGCAAAGCCCAGATCGGGGCGCTTGGAAAGAACGGTGATGGTATTTTTCCAGATCTCGGGATTCTGGGTTACTTTTTCAATCGCGCCCTGAATCCGCGTCCGGGCCTCCTGCAGGGAGCCGACCACCTCCCCGTTTTCCTTGCCATGGAGAAGCTTTTGCGCCGTACGCGGTTCGATCTTGAAGTTTTCATGAGTTTCAAAATGGAGAACTTCGCCGCTGAAACTTTTTAAGGATAACGTTTCGGGGTCAATGCCATTGCCGGTAACGGCGGCCTTCAGAAGGGTCAGGGCTGATTCAAGAAGAGCAAGATCGACTTCTTCCCGCTCCTTCTCCTGCCCCTTTTTCTCTCCTTCAGGTTTATCGTCAGATTCCGGAGAAAAGTCGGTATGTCCGCTATCGTTCACGCTGCGAGCGCCGCTGAAAGATTGTTGCCGAGAAAGGCCAGTGTGCGCCGGCCGGCAAGGGAGGCGGCCGGCTCATCGTAATGTTCGCCGCCGGTGCGGGCGAAGGCGTGGTCGCATCCCAGGTATTTTTGAACAAGGACAAGCCTGTTTCGTTTGAAGGTGTCCGCAACTTTTTGCTGCGCCTCAGGGGTCACGAACTTGTCTTTCTCAGCGACATGGAGCAAAAGCGGTTTTTTAATGTTGGGGGCCTCCTCCAGAAGCTGATCAAGCCCGACACCGTAGTAGCTGACCGCGCAGTCAATGTTTGTCCGGGCGGCCATGAGATAGGCAAGCTTTCCGCCAAGGCAGAAGCCGACGCAGCCGACCTTGCCGTTGCCTTCCGCGTGACCCTTGAGCACGTGCAGGGTGGAGCGCAGATCCTCAACCCCTTTTTCGACATCGAAACGGTTAAAGAGATCGAAGGCCTTTTTCCATTCATCCTCGGTCTTGTCGGTCAGCTGGATACCAGGCTCCAGCCGCCAGAACAGGTCAGGACAGACAGCGATGTAGCCGGCGGCCGCATATTCGTCGCACTTGGTGCGCATCTCCTGATTGACACCGAAAATTTCCTGTATGACAACAAGGGCGGGTGCCGGCAGTTTTGCGGGCACGGCCATATAGGCACTGAAAGAGCCACCGTCTTTGGAAGGAATCGTAATATCGGGCATATCATCACCTCTGGTAAATTTCCCGTATCAGGATACGATAGATTAAGGTCCCAGCGAAAGGTCTAAGAAGCCATGAAAGTAACGTTCGATATTGATTGCAGCCCTGAGGAGGCGCGCCAGTTTTTAGGCCTGCCCGATGTCGTGCCGCTGCAAACACAGATGATGAAGGAACTGGAAGACCGCATGCGTGAGAATATCCGCAATCTCGATCCCGAGACCTTCGTTAAGACCTGGCTGCCGGTGACCGTTCAGGGCTGGAGCGAGATGCAGAAACTGTTCTGGACGCATATGGGCGTCAAAGTTCCGGAAAACGACGCCCCCTCTGCGTCCAAGAAGCAGGGAAAATGACGGATACGATCTTCGCACGGGCCACGGCGGGCGGCCCCGGCGGGGTGGCGATCCTGCGTCTGTCCGGCCCGAAGGCAGGCGAAGTTATTCTGAAAATGACAGGGGGGCCGGCCCCCTCTCCACGCACAGCAGAAATACGAAAAATAAGCACGGAAGGCGGACTTCCGATTGATCGGGGGCTGGTTCTTTTTTTCAAAGGCCCGGCCAGCTTCACCGGAGAGGATGTGACGGAGTTTCATGTGCATGGCGGCCCGGCGGTCATGGATGCGCTGCAGAAGGCGCTGACCGGAATGACAGGGTTACGCCTGGCGGAACCGGGAGAATTTACAAGACGCGCCTTCGAGAACGGGAAGATGGACCTCACGGCGGCGGAGGCGGTTGCGGATCTGGTGAGCGCGGAAACAGAAGCGCAGCGCGTTCAGGCTCTTTCCCAGATGGAAGGCGGGCTTGCGCGTGTGTACGAAAACTGGCGCGATCGCCTGACGCGCATTCTGGCCTATGTTGAGGCGGACATAGATTTTCCCGACGAGGATATTCCCGCCGGTCTGGGCTCCGAAGCTCTGACGCAAACATTGGCGCTGGCGATGGAACTTGAAGCGCATCTGAATGACGCAAGGCGCGGTGAAATTCTGCGCAGCGGCGTTCAGGTCGTGGTGATCGGCGCGCCGAACGCGGGCAAGTCCAGCCTGGTCAACGCACTGGCGCAGCGCGAGGTGGCGATCGTTTCACCAATGGCCGGCACGACGCGGGACATACTGGAAGCGCCGCTTAATCTGGGCGGATTTCCCGTTATTCTTTCAGATACGGCGGGGCTGCGCCCCGGGCAGCTGGGCGTACAAGAACATGGCGGGCACGATGCCATTGAGTCCGAAGGCATAAGGCGGGCGCTGGCGCGCGCGCGCGCGGCGGATCTGAAAATTCTTTTGTTTGATTCATCATCGCTTCCCGGGATGGATGGTGAGACGTGCGCGCTGGTCGATGAAAAAAGCCTGGTCGTTTTCAGCAAGTCGGATCTGGGCAGGACAGAAAAACCGCCGCCGGAATTTGCGGGCGCCTTTTTTGTGTCGACGAAAACCGGTGAGGGGCTGGATTTTTTGGCGAGGGCGCTCGTTGAAAAAATTTCAGCGCGCCTGGGGATGAGAGAGACGCCACCGCCCACGCGCCAGCGTCATCGTGCGGCGCTCGAAGACTGCGCGGCAGCTCTGACCCGCGCCCGGGCCGCGGCCTTGGCGGAACTTGCGGCCGAGGATTTAAGGCTGGCGATCCGCAGCCTCGGGCGGATTACGGGCCGGGTTGATGTAGAAGACCTGCTCGATGTGATCTTTCGGGATTTTTGCATCGGGAAGTGATTATCATTCTTCGCATGAGCGCCGGCGCCGAACGTCGTTGCACCATTGTATATGGTTTTGATTTCTATCCCACGCCACAGGACAAAGCGTTTGCCCTGATGTCATATAGGCAGCCGGCAACGCCTTCACCGCGTTCGTCTTCGACCCTATATTGGATTTCGTAATAATTAGCGTTGTCATGAAGGATCCGCCAGGGCGTGCCATATGTCTTGGACAGCTGTAAGAGCGTGCCCTCGTATGCACCGACAGCGGGAGGTGCCGTGCGGCCGCGCGCAAACACATAGCCCACCATATTACCGTTTTCTGTATACGACTCGACGCGTGCCACCTCTCCAAAGACCCGGCACAGCTCATCGATATTTTTCGGAGCCTGAGAAGCCGGCCCGGCGCAGCTTGCCAAAATTGCGCTACCGGCCACGATAGCCATTGCCGTCGATATTTTTCCCATTTCTTGGTCTCCGAGCGTTGTCATTGTTGTCTCGATCCGGGGGAGCGTAGCAAAAAAGGGCAAATTATGCAAAATATTTGTTGTCAACGTCCAGCCGGGCTGTGATCCTGTTTCTCAGATCCCCCCAATCAGAAAACGTCATAATATATCACGATATATAATATAATTTATGTTGACATAGGAAAACTCCCTGTTTATAGCTGCTGTATTCACAGGGAGGTGGTTATGACATTAGCAGTTCTCAGACCTGAAATTTCCATTGATGCGCTCGTTCCTTTTGCCATGGCGGCCGTTGACCGAAGCTATGTTGCTTATTCTAACGTGCCAATGGGGGCTCTTCTCCGGACCGCCTCGGGCAAGGTTTTCGTGGGCAGCAGTATTGAGACAGCGAACTATGACGGTTTGTATGCTCCTGAATCAGCTATAGGCACGATGATATCAACGGATGGCTGGCAGGAAGGGGACGGCAGCCCGAAGCGCATTGCGGAGGTTATCATTGCGGGCCGCAACATCGACGATATTTTTCCTGACGGACGTGTTTTGTCCCGTCTGCGGACTTTGGGTTCGGAAGACACGGTTATCCATCTGGCCACGGACGGTGAGATTAAGGAGGTCCATCTTTTAAAGCAGCTTTTGACCCGGGCGCCGGCACCAAAATCTGCCGAAGGATTTGCCTCCACCCTCAAAAGGCATGAAACAGGGATCGGTCTTCCGCCGGAAGATCAGAGATTGAAATGGACACGGGCGGCCCGTGCCACGGCGTATGCGCCCTATTCCGGCTATCGCGTGGGTGCCATGCTGCGGACAACAACCGGAGAAATATATACCGGGTGCAATATTGAGTTTGGCCGTAATGACGGCCTTCATGGAGAGATGGTGGCCATCGGCAACATGATTAACAGTCTGGGTGTGCAAGGACGCCTGGGCCGCACAGGCATCGAGGAAATACTGGTTATGGGGGGTGAAGTGGGCGATGGCGTCATTTGTACGCCTTGCGGCAAATGCCGTCAGTTCATCCGGGAGTTTACAGGCGAAAAAGCAGCCATTCTGGCCGCGGGCCCCGAGGACATTCGCCTGCGTATCATGCAAGGCGAACTGCTTCCCCATTCCTTCGGACCCGATAACATTTTGAGCGCGAAGCGGGCGCTGATCCAAGCCGAACGGGGAGGTGCGCCCTGTCCGGCCTAAAGGAATGGTGATGAAAGCTCTGCTGAAACAGGCGGGCCGGCTCCTTGAAAATGCTTATGTGCCCTATTCGCACAAAGCCGCAGTTGCTGTTGTTCGCACGAAGGGTGGGCACTTATATGCGGGCGTAACTGTTGAAAACGCGGCCTATAAAGTTCTTCATGCCGTTGATGTTGCCATAGGGCACATGGTAAGCGACGGAAGCTGGTGCGACGAAAAAGGATCTCTTCAGCAGATTTCGGATATACTTATCGTCAGTAATCAGACGCCACCCCGCATTCCTTCGGGACAAAGTCTTGCGCATCTCCGTTTTTTTAGTACCGATACTGCCGCATTCTATCTGGCATCGCCTGAAAAGATTCAGGAGGTCTGCGCCCTCAAAGAACTTTTGCCTTTAATTCCCCCTCGCCCGCTTACAGAGAAATTCAGGGCGGCAGCAGAAAATTATGAGAGGAAAGCAGGTCTTCCGGTGGAGGACGAGCGGATGAAATGGATCAGGCGCGCCATGAAAAACGCTTTTGCCCCCTTCTCGTACTATAAGGTGGGTACAATGATCAGAGCGGAGAGCGGAGAGATTTTTCTGGGCTGCAATATTGAGACGGAAGATAATTACGCGATCTATGCTGAAGAGGTTGCTGTGGGAAATATGGTCACGCGGCTGGGAAGAAACGCAAAAATTGCCGAAGTTGTCGTTATGGGCGGAAAAATCGATGAGCCGGAAGCCATTCGCTATTTTCCTGCCGGCCACAGCCTGCAGCTGATTGAAGAGTTCAGCACATCGGATACCTTGATCAACTGCGCCAACCCGGAAAAAATAAACAACCGCGACCGCCAGCGCCACTTACTGCCCCGGCCCTTTAGCCCGAATATTTTTGCACCTCTTTCTCTGCATCCCCCCGCTTTGACGATTTAGTCGTAAAGCAGCGCTACCCTCTGAAGGCGCCCTCCTGTAGTTCCGCTCTGCACGAAAAACTGGAAAAAAACCTGCAGTCTCCTGTATAAAGCCAGCTATGGCTGAAGGGACATTCGACGTCATTGTAGTTGGTGGGGGGCACGCGGGCTGTGAGGCAGCTGCGGCGGCAGCACGCATGGGTGCGCGCACGGCGCTGCTGACCCATAAACTGGAGACGATTGGGGTGATGTCATGCAACCCGGCCATCGGGGGCCTGGGCAAGGGGCATCTTGTGCGCGAAATTGACGCGCTCGACGGCGTCATGGGCCGGGTTATCGACCAGGCCGGGATTCAGTACCGCATACTTAACGCCTCGCGGGGCCCGGCCGTCCGCGGGCCGCGGGCGCAGGCCGACCGCAAGCTCTACCGCGAAGCCATGCAGGCGACACTGCGCGACTACCCTAATCTGACTCTTTTACAGGGCGCCGCGGAAGATATAGTTATGGATAATAATGGGGCGATCCGGGGCCTTAAGACAGCCGCGGGCGAGGAATGGCTCTGCGGGGCCATTGTCCTGACGACCGGCACGTTTTTGCGCGGAATCATTCACCGTGGCGAGGAGCGCACGCCGGCGGGCCGGGTGGGCGAAGCCCCCGCCGTCGGATTGGCCCTGACGATGGAGCGCCTTGGTTTCCCGCTGGGGCGTCTGAAGACGGGAACCCCGCCCCGGCTGGACGGGCGGACGATTGCATGGGCTGAACTGGAAGAGCAAAAAGGCGATGATCCGCCGACACCCTTCTCCTTCCTGACGGACAAGATTAGCGTGCCGCAGATCAGTTGTTATATGACATATACCAATAAGGCGACGCATGATCTTATTGCCGCCAACCTGCACCGGGCCCCCATGTATTCGGGACAGATTCAGAGCACGGGCCCTCGTTACTGTCCCTCGATCGAGGACAAGATCAACCGTTTTGCCGGCAAGGAGCGCCATCAGATTTTCCTGGAGCCGGAAGGTCTGGACGATCACACCGTTTACCCGAACGGCATTTCGACATCCCTGCCCGTCGATGTGCAGGCCGGGTTGCTGAAGACCATTCCGGGACTGGAAAGGGCCGAAGTCATGCAATGGGGTTATGCCATTGAATATGATTACTGCGACCCCCGGGATCTGAAATCCTCGCTTGAATCCCGGCGCCTGCCGGGCCTGTTCCTGGCGGGACAAATCAACGGGACAACGGGCTATGAGGAGGCGGCGGCGCAGGGCCTGCTGGCAGGAATCAATGCCGCTCTGAAGGCCGGGAAGCGCGAGGCGGCGCCCTTCGTGCTTGACCGGGCCGAGGCCTATCTCGGCGTTCTGGTCGACGACCTCATTACAAGGGGCGCACCTGAGCCCTATCGCATGTTCACCAGCCGGGCCGAATATCGCCTGCGTCTGAGAGCCGATAACGCCGACCAGCGCCTGACCGACAAAGCGCTTGCCCTGGGCTGTGCCGGCGCTGCCCGCCGGGCTGCCTGGACGGAGAAAAAGGCCGCGCTGGATACTCTGCGTCACCTTGTTCAGAACGAGCTGGCGGCAACCCCGAATGAGGCCGCCGCCCACGGGATCCACGTCAATCATGACGGTGTTCGCCGCTCGGCGTTTGATCTGTTGCGGCATACCCAGATTTCGTGGGCGGATCTGTGCCGTCTCTGGCCCAGGCTGCAGGAGGCGCCCGCTGCCTTGGTTGAGCAGATTGAATGTGATGCCCTTTATGCGGGCTATGCCGGACGCCATGAAGCGGACATCCACGCTTTCCGCAAGGACGAAGCCCTGCTGCTGCCGCCCGATCTGGACTATGACCGGATTGGCAGCCTCTCGAACGAAACCCGGGCGAAACTAAAAGCGGCCCGCCCAGTGACCCTCGGCGCGGCCTCCCGTATTCCCGGGGTCACCCCTGCCGCTCTTATTGCCCTGCTTCGCCATGTCAAACGCGCGGCCTGAGCGCCCCCTCACCGCTGTTTCACGTGAAACGGAGGATAAAATCATTGTATATCAACAGCTTCTGCAGAAATGGCAGAAGGCCATCAATCTTATCAGCGGGCAAACGTTGAAGGAGTTTCGTAGCCGGCACGTCGATGATTCCCTCCAGCTTGTTGATTTTATTAATAAAAAAGACGGCGTTTTGTTTGACTTTGGCAGCGGCGCGGGATTTCCGGGGCTTGTTCTGGCCATGGCCCTGCCCGGGCTTAAGGTCCATTTGTTCGAATCCGATACCAAAAAATGTACCTTTCTGCGAACCGTTTCACGTGAAACAAATACCCCGGTCGAGGTCCATGAAAGCCGGATCGAAGGCAGCAATCCCGACAGTCTGCCGCTGCCTGATCTGATCACGGCCCGGGCGCTGGCGCCCCTGTCCGGCTTGTGCGCTTACGCTCTGCCCTGGGCTGAAAAGAACCCCGCACTTCGCCTGCTTTTTCTTAAAGGAGAAAACGTGGACAGCGAGATCGCTGAAGCCGCCCGCCTGTATAGTTTTTCATTCAAAAAGCACCCAAGCAAAACGGGATCTGAAGGCTGTGTCCTGGAGCTTTCCGGTCTGTGCATAAGTGTTGCCTGAAACCATCTTTTTCTTGACCAAAAAGAATCGGTTAGCGCATAGTGGGGCCGATTTCGGACAGACCCAGCTAAGGATAATCAGGGCATGACACAGTACCCCTCCCGCCATCCTTTGTCCGCGCCGCGCAGCAGAACCTCCTCGGCGGTAACAGTGATTCAAAGCCCCCGTATTCTGGCAATTGCCAATCAAAAAGGCGGAGTCGGCAAGACGACGACCGCCATTAACCTTGCGACCGGCCTGTGTGCCGTTGGCAAGAAAGTTCTTTTGCTTGACCTTGATCCCCAGGGCAATGCCTCCACCGGCCTGGGCATCATGCGCGCCAGTATCCAGAAAAGCACCTATGATGTGCTGTTCGGCGAAGTCAATGTTCTGGATGCGGCGGTTGAGACCAAAGTACCCGGCCTTTTTGTTGTGCCCTCGTCCGTTCATCTTTCAGGTGCGGAGATCGAGCTTGTAACCGCGCCGCGTCGCGAATACCGCCTGCGCGAGGCGCTGCGTACGCCCCTGCCGTACGACTATGTCCTGATTGACTGCCCGCCCTCTCTGAATCTGCTGACTCTCAACGCACTGGTAGCGACCGATTCCATTGTCGTGCCGTTGCAATGTGAGTTCTATGCGCTGGAGGGCCTGAGCCATCTGGTAAAGACCATCGAACGCGTACAGAAGCACTACAACCCCTCTCTCGATATTCATGGCGTGCTGCTGACCATGTACGACAAGCGCAATAACCTCTCCAACATGGTCGCCCATGACGTACGGCGTTTTTTTGGCGACAAGGTTTATAAAACAATCATTCCCCGCAATGTCCGGGTTTCCGAAGCACCGTCCTATGGCTTGCCCGCGATTGTTTACGACATGCGCAGCCCCGGTGCGCAGGCCTATATCCATCTCGCCGGCGAAGTCCTCAAGCGCGAGCGCCAGATTCTGCGCCAGGTTGACGTTGCCTAGGTCGGCAAATAAAATGGATATGACAAATATGACAAGGGAAAAGGCATCATCGAAAAAACGCGGTCTCGGCCGTGGCCTCAACGCGCTATTTGAGGATGATGAAACAGCCTTCCCTGCTGCAGGCGATTCTTCAGGCGAGGCGGCCTCCGGCGGACCCAAACACATTGCCGGCATTGACCAGCTCGAGCCCGGGTCTCTCCAGCCACGCAAACACATGGACAGGGAAGGCCTGGAGGAACTGGCGGCCTCGATCGCCGTGCATGGTGTATTGCAGCCGATCCTCGTCCGTCCGAAAAAAGGCGAGGACAACAAATTTGAAATCATCGCAGGCGAGCGCCGCTGGCGCGCCGCACAGAAGGCGCAGCTGCATGAAGTGCCGGTCATCATCAAAACACTGGATGACGAGCAGGCGCTTGAGATCGGATTGATCGAAAATCTCCAGCGCGAGGATCTCAATCCGATGGAAGAGGCGCAAGGCTATCAGCGTCTGCTCGATGAATTTGGACACACACAGGAAAAACTTGCCTTTGCTCTCGGCAAGAGCCGCAGCCACATCGCCAACATGACCCGCCTGCTTGATTTGCCTGAATCCGTTCAGACGATGGTCCGTCAGGGCAAGCTCAGCGCCGGTCATGCGCGCACGCTGATTACCGCGAAAAATCCGGAAGAACTTGCGCGTCACATAGTCGACAAGGGCCTGAGTGTGCGCGAGGCGGAAAAGCTGGCGGCGGAAAAATCAGGGCGGCCCGCCAAGCCCAAATCATCAGCTGCGGGCAAGGATGTCGATACACTTGCGCTGGAAAAAGAAGTTACGAATCTTCTCGGCATGAAAGTCAGCATCGACGTGAAGGGGAAGGGCGGCGGAACTCTGAAAGTAAGCTTCAGCAGTCTCGATCAGCTCGATGAGATTCTCCAACGGCTGTCGCAGTCTCCCGCGCGTCCGTCTTCCGGCGAATAATTTTTCCCGAAAATTTTACCTAGCGGAAATGACGGCCGTGTCCGCCACCGCGGCCACCATGATTCCAGCCGCCATGTCCGCCGTGACCACCGTGGTTCCAGCCGCCATGACCGCGGCCATGATATCCTCCGCGGAAATTGAACTGGATGACCGGCCTTTGAGGGTAGTAGCGAGGGCGACTGTAGTAGTAGCGCGGCGGGGTCACGATAACCGGAGGGGGAGTGGTGTAATAAACGGGCGGGGGCTCGTAATAAACCGACGGGCCGGCCGTCACGCCAACGGGTCCGGGGAAACAGCCTGTGGCTGCGACGCTGCCGGCCAGTCCGAACAGGGCTGCCAGGGAAGTTTTCAATGCAGAGACTGCCATAAGAACCTCGTTAAAATATGATTATGTATAAAACACGGGGTCATTTGTACCTCGTTTTCCCCCGGCCTGTCAAATTTCGCATGCGCTGAAAGGCGTCCAAAAAGGAGGGTGCGCTCAGGCGGCGGCGCGGCTTAAAGCGAGCAGAGCCTGCCGGCACAACGTTTCGTCAGGCATCCCTGTTTTTTTGCACTGGGCTTCAAGAGCGGTCAGTCGTTGCAGCGCGCGTTGCAGCACGGGCAGGGACCAGCGTTGCATCTGGGCACGAAAGGCCTGCTCCTGCTTGAAAAATACAGGAGGACTTAGCGTTTTCAGGATGACATCCGGACTTTCCCCGGCCTCATGCCGGGCGCGGGCCTGATGCAGCCGCCGGAAATGGTTCTGCAGGGCGCGGACCAGGCTGACCGAGGGAAGCCCCTCCTGTGCGAGATAAGCATAGGCGCGAAAAGCTGCATCCGTCTTTGCGTCACCCACGCTGAAAACCAGATTGTCCAGGGACTGTTCGCCCGCATCGCCGCAGCAGGCCCAGACATCCGGCGCCGCAATGCTTTTTATCGGCCCCATATAAACCATAAGCTTTTCAAGAGCACTGCGCACCTGCATCCGGTCGCCGGTCACGAAAGCCGCAAATGTGGCCAGAGCGTCAGGCGCAATCGTATAGCTGTTTTCACGCAGCACCGCCGCCGCAAGGCGCGCGATATCCTGTTCGCTGTCGACGTAGCAGGGTAGGGCGGCGGCATTGTCCGCTTTCTCACACAGCGCGCGCAGCGGCGACTTTGCGGTCAGCTCCCCCGCCTCCAAAATCACCAGCGTGTTCAGGTTGGGGTTCTTCAGATACTCCTTCAGCGTCGGCGCCAGCGCGTCGCGCGCCTCTTCGACCCGGACCAGCCGCCGTCCGCCCATCATCGACAGCGCCGCCGCCTCATCAGCCAGACGTGCGGGATCTTCAACAATCTGATCCGACTTCAGAACCGAGACATTGAAAGGATCATTCAGGTCCTTCACAACCGTCTTTCCCAACGCCATGCACCGCTCATGTACAAGCCCGGTGTCGGGCCCGTAAACCATCAACGCCGCCATCCCCGGCGGCGGATTTTTTACAAAAGCATCAATTTTGGAAGCAGAGAGCTTCATTGTTCAGCATTGCTCCTGAAGGTCAGGCACACAAAATATCAGGCACAGAGAGCAAGATAGCGCTCTTTTTCCTGCCATGAAAGCGCCAAGTCTGTGCAAAGCGCCGGATTTTCCATCAGCTTCGCATCATATTCTTTCTGAAAGCAGAGAATTTCCGGCAGAGAGGAAAAAAGCGCCGCATTGACGAAGGAATCGCTGCGGCCTGTCTGGCAGATATGCAGCAAAGGCGGCAGCCGGGGCAGGGCGCCCTCCACCGCAGCATAAGCATGGGCGGTGATCTCGCCAAAGCGGCGGGCAAAATCCGCCATCACGCCGGTGCCGTAGCTGATATCAAAAAACTTCTTGTCCCGATGCAGCGCGCTTTCATATGATTTTTTCAAAAGCGCCCGGGACTCCGCCGGCCTGTCCATGTCAAAACCAAACTCTTTCAGCAGGGCGTCCACGTCTGCAGCATAGGCAGGCAGAAAAGCCAGCCCGCCTACAAGCATCGTGGCGGTCTGGTGCTGGTGCATGCCGTTGCCGAACATGCGCGTTTCATAACGGTGGCCCGTAACGGCGCCCGTCTGTTCATCGCGTATCGGCCGGATCGCGATATCACGCCACAGGATGCTTTGCGCCAGGTAATAGTTTTTCTCGGTATTCAGGCCGTCCGCCGTCAGTTTCCTGAACGTCGTCCACTTCCTTTCCGGCAGGCGAATCTGTGCGCCTGTGCGGTCGAAATGCGTGAATAACGGCGCGTCGAACACGCTTTCAATGTGCTGCTCAATCATCTCCGCGCCGGTCTGCGCGGTGAAAACATAGTCCGGGATACCGCCCAGCGGGCCCAGGGCTGTGCGATAATCCATGCCGGCGTGTACAGTCAGGGCTTGCGGGCTGTTTTCGCGAAAACGGCAGGTGTTTTCGCACAGCAGGAAAAGAAACGGGGTCAGAAAAGACAGCCGGCGCATGTTGCGCAGGAGATGATCCGCGCTCTCATAACTCACCGAGACCTGCAGGGATTTGCTGCCGGTGAAATAACGGGCAATCCCGATCATATCCGCGCGCGGCGGGGCGAAAAACACCTGAAAACGCTCGACATCCGTAATATTTTTCAGGAGATCGTCCGTCGAAGTCTGGGGCGCGTGCTCAAAAAAAGACCGCTTAAGCCCCTGCGCGGTGGCAAGCCGGACCACGTGCGCGGTTTTGCGCGAAATGTCGTCGATAACGCTGAAAATATCGGTGAAGGGGCGGGCGATGCTGCTGACCTCAACGCCGTCGCAAAAGGGCTCCAGATGCAAATCCAGCCCCTCGGCGGCTGCCTTTTGCACAAGCGCGCTATGGGCGACCGGCCCCATAAAACGGCCGGTCGAGGCCTCAAAAAAGGACAGCTCGGATTCGATGCCGATTTTCCCCTGGCCCATGCCCGCGGGCGCATAGGCGGGGCGGATATCATCCACCGTCCTGATTAGACGGCCGCTGCCTGAAACCGCTGACATGAAACCCCCTTTCGTGCCGGGTAAACGGTCGAGAGCAATGTCGGGCGCAGAGGCTCAAAAAGCAAATCAAAACACGGGCAGAGTCCAAAATAATAACAAGGCGCCACCCGTGGACAGCGCCTTGTTATCAGTGTTTGCTGTAGTCTTTGCTGCGCCCGCTTAAATCAGGCGGCTACGGGTGTCGGCGCACGCCCTGGATCGACATTCAGCGCCGCATAGGCCCGGGCGCACCAGACCGCCGGGTTTCGCAGGACGGTCGTATCAAAAGCCCCCTGCCGGTTGAGCGCTCCTTCAAAGGCCTGCTGCACGTCTTCCCGGGTTTTTCCCCGGAAGGTACTATAGGGGACAATATCCAGCAGGCGCTGTTTACGCGCGCCGGATTCCGGGTCAACCCGGCCCTGCCAGACGATGGAGAGGGCGTAGCCCCGGCGGTGAACGCTGTCCTTACCGGGTTCAATCAGATAAAGCTCAATAGACATGTCATAACTCCTGTGTACTCATAAAAAGCGACGTCTGTGCGTACGCTCGGTTTTCAATGTTTGGATTTCGGGGTCTGGATGCGCTGATCGGAAAGGTCTTCGTGCGCCACATCCGCTTTGGCGGCAGGGGGATTCAGTCCCTGCCGGCGGGCATGAGCATGGGCATGAACGCCCGTGTATGTGAAAACAGATTCAGCATATTTTTGTTATTACATAACCGAGATGGTTTCTGTCAAGAATTTATTTTTAAATCCTTTTTCAGGTATCGCTAGCGGCCGAAATACAGCGCCAGCTGCGTTTCCACCTGCCGCGCCAGATCCTGCAGCGCGTTATCACGCGCATCCTGCTCGGACACCCGGGTGGTGAACTGGCTGCTCAAAACATCATAACTGGCGCTGGCGCTCAGCTCGCGGGCCAGCAGAATTTCCCCGCTTTGCCTGTCTTTAAGCACCATTTTGCTGCTCAGGCGCAGCTGGTTGCGGGTGGTGTCGGACGTCTTGGTAATGTCCAGGCGTGTCCCCCGCTCCTGGATGGAGGTCATGCTCAGCGTATAAAGCGGCTGCACGGGCCGGCCGGAGGTATAAAAACGGTCGATCAGATTGTTGCGCAGCATCTGACCTTCCCGGTTCGGGATGCTGTCGATAAAAACGCTTGCCAGTTCAGCGTTTGCAGCGGCTTTTCCGGCACCGCCGCCCGTCCCATACAGGGGCTGGAAGCCACAGGACGCCAGCCCGAACAGAGCCAGAAGCAGAAAAAATTGCTGCGCAACATTTTTGCGCACAAAGCATGGTGCGAGGCGTCTCGCGGGCCTGGTCTTTTTTGCTGTTTCTGCGCTAACCGACGACGACATTGACAATCCTGTTGGGCACGACGATGACCTTCTTGACCGGTTTGCCGCCGATGGCGGTCTGCACGTTCGGCTCCGCCAGCGCCAGCCCTTCGGCGGTTTTCTGATCGGCGTCCCGGGGCAGGGTTATGGTGGCGCGGGCCTTGCCGTTCACCTGCACACCGATGGTCACGGAGCCGGAAACCAGCAGGGTTTTATCGACGACCGGCCAGGACTCGGCGGCCAGTATGGTTTTGTGGCCCAGCATCTGCCACAGCTCCTCGGCCAGATGCGGCATCATGGGATTGACGCAGCGGACCAGGACTTCCAGCGCCTCGCGCAGGGCCCAGCTGTCGCCGTCATTGCCGGATTGCGGCTTGAAATCAGCCAGGGCGTTGGACAATTCCCGTATTTTGGCCACGGCCTTGTTCACAAGAAAGGTTTCAATATCCTCGGCGACGCCAGCCGCCGTGCGATGGGTCAGGGCACGCAGCTCCTGTGCGGCGGCTGTAAAAGCGCCGGGCCGCGCGCTTCCGGCCGCGGGCAGGCGGGGCAGGGCTTCGGCGGCAAGGCGGTACAGGCGGTTGACGTAGCGCCAGGAACCCTCAATACCCCCTTCCGTCCATTCCAGATCGCGCTCGGGCGGGGAATCGGACAGGATAAAAAGCCGGGCGGCGTCCGCCCCGTACGTGTCCAGAATATCCTGCGGATCGATGGTGTTCTTCTTGGATTTGGACATTTTGATCGACGGGCCGACGGTCACGGGCTCAGCCGTGCCGGTACGTACAGCCCTGCCGGATTCATCGCGGGTTATCTCTGCCGGATATAGCCATTTGCCGGCGGCATCCTGGTAGGTTTCATGGGTTACCATGCCCTGCGTGAACAGGCCGGCAAACGGCTCCGCCACGTCAAGGTAGCCGCAGGCCTTCAGGGCCCTTGTAAAAAAGCGCGAATAGAGGAGGTGCAGGACCGCATGCTCCACCCCGCCGATATACTGATCCACGGGCAGCCAGTACCCGGCCTTTTTGCTGTCGAACGCCGCCTTGTCATTATGCGCGTCGGCATAGCGGGCAAAGTACCAGCTGGATTCAAAAAACGTATCGAAGGTGTCCGTCTCGCGCTCCGCATCCTTTTGACATTGCGGGCATTTTACCTTCTTCCAGGTCGGGTGGCGCGCCAGAGGATTGCCCGGCTTGTCAAACGTGACGTCGGCGGGCAGGGTGACGGGAAGGTCCTTTTCCGGCACGGGCAGAATGCCGCAGGCGGGGCAGTGAATCATCGGTATCGGGCAGCCCCAGTAACGCTGGCGGGAAATACCCCAGTCGCGCAGGCGGTACAGCGTCACGCCGGTACCGATTTTCCGGCTCTCGCATTCGCGGATCACGGCCTGTTTGGCAGCCGCGCTCTCCATGCCGTCAAGGAAGCCCGAATTGATCATCGCGCCGGGGCCGGTATAGGCCACGCCCTCCTCGGTTTTCGCCCCGCCCGGGGAGACCACGGGCAGAACGGGCAGGCCGTATTTGCGGGCAAAATCCATGTCGCGCTG
>JANWLB010000071.1 GCA_025451095.1 Alphaproteobacteria bacterium | reverse complement strand
CTGGTTCGCCACGACATTCCCGTCGAGGAGAATATCGAAGCTCAGGCCGTTCGTACTTGAAACCGCATCCAGCGTGAGGAAGAAGAACCCCATCCGACTATCCGCCCCTAACCCCTAAAAATTACTCAGAAAAACTCGTTACTCTGCTCCACTTCCAGAATATCAGCGCCCCCCTTACCAAATGCCTAAAACTCCCTAAAATTTTATCTATTGTTATGGGAATAAATGGCTGGAATTACGGGCAAACTCCCGTTTTCGAGCAGTAATGATAAAAAAAGGGGAAAGATGAGGCGAACGCAACGTCAGTGCTTTGAAAATAACAAAAATTACCCCTTTTGCACAGTGGGATTGATACCAAACTGTCGGCAGCCAGGCAGAAAGCAATTGCCCCCTCTATCATGATACATGCTTGCCCTGCCAGCCTTTTTGATTATGGTATGTTTGTGGCCGCACTGCCGGAAAAGACGCGATTTCCCATGACCCTGCGCTCAAAACTCTTTGATGATATCTATTTTTCCCCCGAAGACGGGCTGGCGGAGACGCGGCATGTCTTTCTGGCCGGCAACAATCTGCCGGCTGCGTGGCGGGATCGTGAATGCTTCATCGTTGCCGAAACAGGCTTTGGCACCGGCCTGAATTTTCTGGCGACGTGGAATCTGTTTGAAAAGAGTGCCCGGCCGTCGCAAAAGCTCCATTACATTTCTTTTGAGCAATACCCGCTGTCCTGGGATGACATCTTCAGGGCGCTGGCGCCGTGGCGCGCCGAACTGGGCGGGCGTATCGACCGTCTGCGCGCGCTTTATCCCCTGCGCGTATCCGGCTTTCATCGCCTGATGATCAGCGAACAGGTGACTCTTACTCTGGTTTTCGATGATGTAAATCAAGCCTTGCCCCGCCTCGACGCGCCCGGCGCCATCGACTCCTGGTTCCTTGACGGATTTGCACCGGCAAAAAATCCTGCGATGTGGACCGACGCGGTCTTCGCGGAAATGGCACGTTTAAGCCATGCAGAAACAACCTTCGCCACCTTCACCGCTGCCGGCCTGGTCAAACGCGGATTGGAGAGCGCAGGGTTTACGGTTGAAAAACGTCCTGGTTTCGGCCGCAAGCGCGACATGCTGGCCGGGCGCTGCGCCCTGAACAAAAAACGCCCCGACACGCGTTCACGCGCAAGACGCGTGGCCATTCTGGGCGGGGGTCTGGCCGGTACAGCGGCCGCTTTCGTATTGAAACGGCACGGGCTGGAGCCCTGCCTCTTTGAGACAAAAGGCACGCTGGCTGCGGGCGCCTCCGGCAATCCGGCGGGACTGTTCAATCCGCGTTTCTCTGCGCGGCGCAGCGCCGAATCCGATTTTTATGTCGCCGCCTGGGCGCAGACAGTTCGTACCCTGCGCGAAATCCAGGGCATAAGCGACATCAAATTCAATCCCTGCGGCAGCGTGCATCTTGCGACCGATGAGGAAAAAATAAAGAGGTTCCGGAGCACGGCAGAGAACTGGGGCTGGCACGAACAGCACATGCAATATATGGAGGCGCGGGATCTGTCGCGCGCATCGGGTTTAAACCTTTCGTATGAAGGCCTGTTCCTGCCTGATGCCGGGACCGTTTCTCCGGCCGCCCTGTGCCGCGCCTATGCCGGCAACATCGAGACCGTGACGAATGCCAACCCCGCACCGCCACGACCTGATTCCACGGGCGGCTGGCTCATCGACGGCCGCCGCTTCGATGTGCTTGTGCTTGCCTGCGGCGCGGCAACAAAGGATTTTTCCGGACTTTCAATCCTGCCTTTGAACACCGTGCGCGGACAAATCACGCAACTGCGACCGACTGCGACAAGCCACGCTTTGAAAACCAACCTGTGCTTCGGCGGCTATTTGAGCCCGGCACAGGCAGACGGCGCTCATTATCTGGGCGCCACGTTCCAGCGCTGGCTTGACGATGATGTTGTCAGGGAAGAAGACAATGTTGAGAATCTCGCCCGGCTGGCAGCTGTCGCTCCCGAACTCGGACCGTTCGAAATCGTTGGCGCGCGCGCCGCCCTGCGCACATCTTCCCGCGATCATTTTCCTGTCGTTGGCGCAATGGACGATAATCTGTATGTATCAGCCGGGCACGGATCGCACGGGATCATTTCAACGCTCTCAGGGGCGCACGTGCTGGCCGATATGATATTGCAAGAACCCCGCAGCCTGTCGTGGGAATCAATCAACCGCCTGAGCCCGTCACGCTTTCAGGCGCCGGTACAGAAGAGGGCATAGCAGGCGTTGCCGGCGCGGCGCCGCCCGTCCATTCCAAACCCTCGCCCGTCGCTACTTCACAGGCTTCCTCTTGCCCGGCATTGTCGGGCCCTATCACCAAGGCAGTAAAATATCCATCCGTCGTGCGATACATCTCCAGACGCTCGCCGCTGTCGAGCTGTGCCTTGAGAACCAGCGCCGCGCCCTGCTCCTGTTTCTTCTTCGCCAGATAGTCCTGATACAGTGAACCGGCATAGCAGACGAGATCGCTTTTCGGCAGGCAGGCGCCGCGCATGTCAGGCACCTGCCCTTCCGGGCACGCAGATGAATCGTAGGAAAGCATGTTCGGCGCACCCGTGACGGAAGCGCCCGCACTGGCCACAGCCTCCGGCGGCGGCGCAGACTTACCTAGCCAGGCCTTGCCCAGCAATACAACTGCCGTCAGAAGAACGGCCGCCAGAATCATGCCGATGCGCTCAAGTCCTGTTTTCATACACTTCTGTCTAGCACAGGTCGCGTCCTCGATTTAGCTCTAACTTTAAGCCGCTGATAGTACCTTTAACAAAACCCATCTAGATCAAAATGGGCAATTTAGCAGCGCTATTAATTATTTGCATAATATTAAAGAATATGGTAACAAATGTCCTTTCTTTCTTGAAGAGAGGCCCGCATGCCGTTTTCGAAAAAAATAGGCTTATTCGGCGGCGCCGGGCCGTGGGCGTCGGCCCACGCTGCAGTGACGATTGTGCAAAAAGCACAATGGGATTACCGCGCCGTTCAAGATGATGATTATCCTGAATTCGTTTTACGTTCCGTGCCGCTCAAAGGATTCGGAGCAAAGGGAATAGAAGATAGCGCCATCGTCCGGGAACAACTTTTCCAGCACTTTAATCGTTTCGCTCAAGACGGCGTTGAAGTCGCGCTTATGGCCTGCAACTCCCTTCATACATTTCATCACGAACTGCAAACAGCGCATCCCAAAATGTGCATCGTAAATCTTCCTGAAGAGGGCGCCGAAACCGCTGCTTTACACGGATATAAAACAGTTGGCGTTTTATCTTCGGAAAGTGCGCTGGATGACAATCTGCATAAAACAGCTCTGGAGGCGAAGGGAATTAAAGTTATTTTACCCACCCCAGATCAGCAGGCTCGCATTAACCATCTCATATATCGCGTCATGGGGGGAAATACGGGCGCTGAAGAAGCTCAAATTTTTCGCCAGTTAAGTCGTGAATATGAAGAGGCTGGAGCGCCGGTTTTACTCAGCGGATGCACAGAGCTTTCCTATCTCTCTCATAAATTTCAGTCGAATGTTCCCGTTATTGATTGTTTATACGTCTCGGTCGCGAAAGCGATGAAGCTCGCGTGGACCGAACCTGCGCAAATGAAGTGAAAAATGAAAGTTTATAACGTCGATCACAGAGAAGCTTTAAAGCCTGGCCTGCAAAAAGCTCTCGAATATTTCAGACGCAAACGCGGCTTTGACGCGGCGGCCTATATCGACGCTAAAGCCGCATTGCTTAATCAATATTACGCGCACACGCCGCTGAAAACCGCCATCGTTCTGATGAGCGGCGGCATCGACTCTTCCGTCGTCGCAGGCATTGTCGCGCATGCGAAAAAACAATCGGGATCAACAATTGAAAAAATTGTAGCGACAACCATCCCCGCCTACGTTTCCGGCGCAACAGGCCAGAGCGACGCGGCGCGACGCGCTTATGACGTCATGGATGCGCTTGGAGTTGAAAGACTGACGCAGGACATTACACGCGCACATGAAGAGATTATTAAAGTTCTGGAAGACACCAGAGGCGTAAAACTAGATAAATGGGCCAAAGGTCAAATTGTCGCGCATGTGAGAACCGCGCTTTCAGCAGGCAATGCGAGCGTAGATACCATGCTCGGAAAACCCGCGCTCGTTATCGGAACGACCAACCGCGATGAAGGCGCATATCTGGGCTATGTAGGAAAATGGTCGGACGGCATGGTCGATCTGCAATTAATTTCCGATCTGCACAAATCTGAAGTTTACAAAGTCGCGCGTCATTTAAACCTTCCCGCAAGCACGATCAACGCCATTCCCAGGGGCGATATGTATGATAACCGCACAGATACAGAAGTTTTCGGCGCGCCTTATGATTTTGTTGAGCTGTATATCAATTATCTTGAATTACCGGAACAAGCTCGCGCAGCTTTGCTTGCACGCTTCAACGAAGATGAACTGACGCAATTCAACGGCATGGCCGCCAACCTTGAAAACCTGCATCGTTATAATGCCCACAAATATCAAGGCAATCAGGTCAGCTCGCCCGCATTCCATTTCAATGTTCTTCCGAGCGGCGTTCCTGGCGGCTGGAGCTCAGGCAAATTTGGCCGCGTTTATCCGCATCCCGACAATCCTGAAAAAATATTCAACGGATATTTTGAGCTTTCTCAGGAATTTCTTGACGCTGCGCAAGGTCGCAACCGCGATCAGGCCTTGAAAGTCGAAGAAAGACCTATTACTGCGCCCAATGATCTGCATCCGAAAACAGCGCTCATTCTGGACCCCTTAATTCCGGCAGAAGAGGCGCAGGCCTTAGTTGCTGAAACGGCAAATAAGAAATGGGAGCCCGCAGGACTGGACGGCTATAAGCAAAAAAGCCCTGAAGACCCTATCGGCTCAT
This sequence comes from Alphaproteobacteria bacterium, assembly GCA_025451095.1. Taxonomy (GTDB): domain Bacteria; phylum Pseudomonadota; class Alphaproteobacteria; order Micavibrionales; family Micavibrionaceae; genus JACQIJ01. The sequence continues at coordinate 13,098 of JANWLB010000071.1, read as the reverse complement.
GGCGCGCCACGGCTTACAGCCCTGAATACGCGCAAATCCTTTGGGAGCGCATTGCAGGAACAATCCCGATGATCCGCCATATACCAACCGGAACCAATCTGGACGCCCAGACCGCCGCACCCGGCGCGATCGTGTGGCGTCCCGTAGGAATTAACCCGGCGTTTCGTTTTATCAAATATGATCCGACGAAAGACAATTTGTTATTCCCTCATTACGACGCGCCGCCGAACAAGAGACCGGGCGATCCGAATATCCCCGACACTCTCGATAGCCTTGTCATTTATCTGACGAACGCGCAGGAAGGCATGGGCGGAGAGACGGCTTTTCTGGTTGATCCGCAACGTGAAACGTCTGCACTGTCACGTAATCTTAAAGACTGGAACAGAAGTGCATCACCTGAAGAGATCCTGACCAAAGTCGTCCCCCAACAGGGCCTTGGCGTTATCTTCCCGCACCGCGTCCTGCATAGCTCGCAACGTCTCGATCCGAATGGCCCGGAGAAAATTATTATTCGCAGCGACATTATGTATGAGCCTGTGGTGACGCCATGAGTTGGGTAAATTCGTCTAAAATACAGCACCCGGATGATATTCGTCAGGCTTTAGGCTTTAGCGGCGAACCGAACGGCTTTGACCTGCAGAAGCTTTATGAACGCGCGAAGCCCGCCAGCGCTCCTTTTACGCGCGGCGATCTTCGCCTTGCATGGAAAATTGCGAACGATCCTTATTACTGGGCCGCGTTTAAACGTTATCAAAACCTGAAAACAATTGCGGATGCGGGGTTTTTCGATGATGGCCTGGAGCCCGGCAAGCTGCAAAAACTTATAGATCCCCACTGGCTGACTACGCCTCTGGAAATTATACGCAAAAACGTATTGAAACTTGAGGAAGAAGGCAGAATACGCGACAAGCCTCTTGTCGTTCTATTAACAACAGGTTGTTTCGCGCCTGTACATGACATGCATATTTCCATGATAGAAAATGCGAAAAAAGCGGCTGAAGAAAAAGGATACGAGGTCGTTGGCGGATTCATGTCGCCTTCGCATGATGACTATGTTTCAACAAAAGGCGAAGTAGCGCGTCAGTTAACGGCGGCGCATAGGATAAATATTCTGAATAAAGTTTTGGCAGACTCTGATTGGCTTGCGACCGATCCCTGGGAGTCTCGTTATGCGCCGACCGACATTAATTTCACCGATGCGATCCAGCGTCTTGAGCACTACATTAATGCCCATATAAACACGCCTGTTCCTATCAATATTGCGTATGTTTTCGGCGCCGACAATGCGGCCTTCGCGAGAGCCTTCTCGGACAATGGACTGGGCATTTGCGTTGGACGCCCGGGCTACGATGAAAAAGCTAATACCCTTATCGAAAAAAGCGGGCTTAAAAATAATCCGCACATTATTTTCGCCGATAGCACCGAAACCGCCTTGTCTTCTACGCAAGTAAGAGATGGCAAAGCCAAGGCGGCCTTGAAAGTCGCGGGCGATACCTCGCTATCGGAGCTTCTTAAAGGTCATGCGCGCCAATCTTCACAATTATCGGAGACGAAAACCTATCTTGTGCGCGACGATCTCGCATGGGCCACGCAAAACTGGCGCGGCAAAGTCGAGCCCGATATTTTGCAAAAAGCCATCGACAATTTCAGAAGCGGTCTTGTAAGAGCTCTTGAAAACGCTTTCGAGCGATCAAAAGCTCCCGGTTATCCCGGCAAGATAGAGGTCGCTCTGTTACCTCTTGAAGGACAAATTGAAGAAGCTCAGAAAATAATGTCCATTGCGCCGGAACGGGTCGTTAACAACGACGTTATAACCGGCAATCAGCATATGTCTATAGGGCTATCCCGTCTTTTCGGCTTGAGCAGCGCGCAACTCTTTTCAAAAGCGCTTGTCCCAAGGCCGGGGCGGCAGAATTTAAAGCGCGTTATGGGACGTTTGGAAAAGGGCGGCTATACGATGGTTGATGATGATATAGCCACCGGTTCAACGATCCGGATGATCGAAGCCCTGTTGCCGGACGGGGTTAAATTCGATGAGAAAATCGCATTGTCGGAACGCGCATTCAAAAAACTATACCCTGAGCGCGAATATGCCTTCTGGGATATCGTCGACGCGCGGGATTTTCTGATAGGCGCAAAAAGCGCGGGTCTCGTGGTTCAACTCTTTAACGGCGAGGTAGGCCGCGCTCCATATATGTTGCCCTACACCTCGCTCGTAAGCCGCGCCAAAATACCACCCGATCAGGAAATGGCTTTCACCGAGGAGATTTTAAACCTCAACAGACGCTTCTTCCGCGACATATGGGCTGACTTGCGCCTTGAAGACGCCGATCCCCAGTTTCAGGCCCTTATGAATTCCGCCGGGTTTAGAAAATCCGAGCTTTTAAGCGATCTATGCGCTTGGCATCAAGAGCATACGCATCCTTAAAAGACTTCGGAACGAAATATCTCTTACTTACTTGCGATAGTTAAGCGATCAAAACGCTCTGAATTTTTTATTCACCAAACTTTGTAAATTGCGGGTCCCGGATAAATCGCGCGAACGAGTGGATTTTCTCCGTATGGCCTGCCGCCTGCCCTGTGCTATGATGCCTTTGTTTCAAAAGCTCAATAGGGGCATGGCTTTGAAAATATTAAAGGCCTGGTATTATAACAGCGACGGCGCAACCATTGTGGAATACGGCCTGATCGTCGCCGGCATATCCATTGCCTGCCTGATCGCCGCCTTCTCCTTTGGAGACAGCCTGCGAAATGTGCTCGAGGTCCTGCAGGAAACTTTGCTCAGCGTGCTCGACTTCTAAAATATTAACCTTTTCCTGCCCCTGATGCCTTTTCGGGCCGATTCTTCAATAGATTGAAAATAAACATATTTTTTAGGTCTCCGACCGGGAATTTGACAACCCGGCCAGTTCGTCTCATAATTAAATTATGAAAATTATCTGGGATTTTAGACAAATGAAACACAAATTATCAGCATGGCTTTCAGACCGCGAAGGCAGCGTCGCTTTTGAGTATGCATTTCTTGGCGGCCTGGTGGGGGTAGTGATTATCGCGGCGGCCTGTGCTTTTGCAGGGGATTTTAACGGGATGTTTGAGAACGTCTTTTCAGCCTATCTGAGGAACGAGTTGGACGGCGGCGCATAGCGCGTGAGGGAGAAGGCAGGGTCTCCAGCAAGGGGGGCTGCCCTATAAAACTTTAAAACAGGGCTGCTTTGATAAGCAGCCCTTTTTCTTTGCCTTCCTTTTCCGGCGTCCCGTGCGACGTCAAGCCGCTTATCCCTTTATCCGCCGCCGCCTTTGTGGTTTATTTCTAACCAGCTTCTTTAAGGAATATCAGAGTCCATGTCCGCAGCCGCGTTTGAAATTATGGCGCTTACCGCTTTGGCCTTTGTGCTTACAGCGGCGCTCATACCCGTAACGGCGGGGATCGCGAAAAAAACCGGATTCGTCGACAGGCCCGGCGGACGCAAGCAGCATGAAGGCGCCATTCCACCGGCAGGCGGCCTCGTGGTCTTTCCCGTGTTTATAATTCTGGCAGCATGGGTCATGCCTTATGGCTTTGGCTGGCTGGCGGCTGCCCTTATTCTTTTGGTTTTCACAGGCGCGCTCGACGACTGCTACAACATCCCGGCACGCATCAAGTTCGCAGTGCAGTGGATTGCCGCCCTTCTGGTCGTCATTCCCGGCAACACGCAGACAGAGGATCTGGGAAATCTTTTTGGCCTCGGCACGCTCTGGATGGGCTGGATGGCCATCCCTTTTTCAGTAATCGCCGTCGTGCTTCTGATCAACGCCATCAACCTCATGGACGGGCTTGACGGCCTGGCCGGCGGCACAGGATTCATAGTCCTGTTCTGGCTAGCCCTGTGCTGCGCCCTTCTGCAGAATACTGACGACCTGCTTTTGCTGATGATCATTCTGGGAGCTCTGGCAGGCTTTCTTGTTTACAATCTGCGCCATCCCTGGCGCGCGCGCGCCAGCGTCTTTCTCGGCGATTCCGGCAGTCTGGCGCTCGGTCTCCTCCTCGCCTGGTTTTGCATCAATCTTTCACAGACGCCGCACCCGGTGACAAAGCCAATCGCCGTGGCGTGGCTTCTGGCGCTGCCGATCTACGATACTTGCGGCCAGTTTGCACGCCGCGTCAGTCAGGGCCGCCATCCCTTTGATGCCGATACGCATCACTTTCATCACCATTTCCTGTTCGCCGGGCTCTCGCCGGGTCAGGCCGCCGCCGCTATTCTTACAATCATATTCCTCGGCGGCGCGGTCGGCGTTGTGGGGATATGGCTGGGCGTTCCTGAAGTCGTTCTGACAGCGGCCTGGATCGCCGGCCTTTTCCTTCATATATACATGTCGATGCGGCCGCATCGTTTCCGCCGCATCCTGACGCGCCTGCGCAACGGATTTTCCGCAGAAAACAGCACATGACCGCGCCGTCCAAGCTGCTCTATCTGGTTACCGAAGACAGCTATTTCCTGTCGCACCGGCTACCCATGGCGCGCGCCGCACAGCAGGCGGGCCTCGAGGTCGCCGTCATCACCAATGCCGGAAAGCACCGATCCGCAATAGAAAAGGCGGGAATCCGGGTCATTCCGCTGAACCTGGAAAGGCGCAACCTGAATCCCTTCCGCGCGCTGCGGCATGTAACAGAGATTGCAAAAATTTACCGTCGTGAGAAACCCGGCATCGTTCATCACATCGCCATGAAACCAGTTCTGTATGGCGCGCTGGCTGCGTGGATCACAGGCGTGCCCCGCGTGATCAATGCCTTCGCCGGACTGGGTTACGTCTTTACCGCCGAAACAGGACTGGCGAAAACCCTGCGCCCTGTCCTGCTAATCTTGTTCCGGCTTGTCCTGCGCCGGCCAGGCAGCTGGCTGCTTCTGCAGAACGACGACGATGCCGTTCTGCTTAAAAGTTACGGCGTCGCGCCTAAGGATGAATCGCACATTGTCATCATCCGGGGCTCCGGCGTGGAACTTGCGTCCTTCCCCGAACAAGCCTTCTGCGCCCCTGCGCCGGATTTCATCGCCGTCTATGCCGGGCGCATGATCGGGATCAAGGGTCTGAGCACGCTGAAAGAGGCCTTTTCAATTCTTAAGGACCGCACCCCGGCAATCAGGCTCTGGCTGTGCGGCACGCCCGATCCGGCCAATCCCGGCTCCTGGACGGCCGAATCGCTGACTCAGTGGGTCTCTGAAAGCAACAATGTTATATATAAAGGACATTGTGCCGATATGGCCTTGATCTGGGCGCAGGCCCATCTGGCCGTGCAACCCTCATGGGGTGGCGAAGGGGTGCCAAAGTCGCTTCTGGAAGCGGCTGCCAGCGGAAGGGCCATCATCGCGACCGATGTGCCGGGCTGCCGGGACATGGTCCGGGATGGCGAAAATGGCTTTCTTGTCCCGCCGCGCGACGCGCAGGCCCTGGCGCAGGCTTTGGAAAGAATGACCACAGACCCCGCGCGTTGCCGTGATATGGGCCGTAAAAGCCGGGCGCTGATTGAGAGCGCGGGTCTGTCCGCCGATGCGATCACCTCCCAGACGGAACGCCTCTATCGTCGCCTGATGCAACAAAGTATCTAAAAAAATCTATGGGGGAGAACGGGGCGGAGCGTCAGAGCACGCTGCCCACATAATGCACCACATTGCCCGTATAGTCGTTGATCATAAAGCTAATCACGTTGATGAAAGCCGCCAGCTCCATCGGCACGCGCAAGACATAACACGCCATAAAGGCCGTAAAGCCATAAGTGTAGAGCATGACGCAGGTCATAAAGGGCTGTATCTGCTCCCCGCTGTAACCGCCTGTCATCACCATCCAGAGAACCGGCAGGATCACAATCGTCGCCGGCACGGCGAGCCAGTTACTGGCCACGACGAATTGCGAAAAATGTTCCTCGCGGTCGACTTTCTTGAGAAGCCAGTAGACACTGCCCAGAAAGAGAACCCAGCTTACAGCCAGCCTGAGGCTATAAAGCAACGCCAGCTTGTTGGCCGAAGCCTGCGTCAGCCCGGCCTCCGGATAAAGATAGACAATCAGAAGACTGAGAGGGAAAAGCACAGACGGCACCATGAATGAACGCAGCGCCTCCTCATAGGATTTGCCGAACCGCGTCCGGGCCACAGGCATGAAAAGCGCGCATTCCAGCGCACCCAGCAGATTTGTCTTTATTTCCTTGGTCGTAAACATCCACGGTCCCTCAGCGCTTTTATGTATTTTTATCGCGTCGTGTCTGTAGCGTGGCGCTTCTGATTTAATTTTAGGCCCGTGATCGTTAATAATTATTTTAGACGTTATGAAATCAGCCTCTCCGGGCCCGGCGTATGTAGGGCGTCCTGGGGATAATTCCATGAATAATAAGGGCATATTGTGTGGATAAGGACCCCGGCCTGCCCTGCCCTCCTTGACGCCCCCTGGCACCCTTCTTAGCCTTGAAATATTGGATTCTACAGTGGTTTAAGGGGAAATCTCATGCTGGTTGGTCGCGCACTGAAAATGGTCCTGATGGCAGGTGTCTGCGCCTCGCTGCTGGGGGGCTGCTCCTGGTTGAGGGACTGGCCACCGGGGGGGGGATCTTCTTCCGATGAGGCAGCTCCGCAACCCCAGGTCAAACTGGTGCAGACCGCCGACAGCACATGGCTCGAACCCGCGCCGCCGCCAGCTACCCAGCGGGTCGAGCATCTGGTCCCGCCCCTGCCGACAGAAGATCGCGGCACGGCGGAGCGTCTTGAAAAACTGGAAACCGACGTTGCCGATCTGCGGCAGAACATGTCGATGATAATGCCGGCGCTTACCCGCCTGGCCTCCTCACAGAATGATATCCAGGCCGCGCTTGCGCGCGGCGCGCCCGCTCCCACGATAGCGCCGGCCATGATGCCGCCGCCGGCAACCTACAGCAACACGGCACCGCCCGGCGGTGCGCCCGTGTCCCTGATGTCATCACGTCCCGCGCCACAGGCAGCCACCGCCGCGCCTAGCGGCATGATTTCGGGCGCCGCCGTCAGGCAAGTGCGCTTCGGTCTCTATCCTGACAAGACGCGCATTGTCTTTGACGTCAGCAGCAACGCCGCTTTCAGCTATGATCTCGACAACAATGAGCGGCTTCTGGTCGTCAACCTGCCCGGCATCGGCTGGGATACAGCCACACAACAGCAGGCACCCGGCGCCGCGGTGGGTGCCGCCTATACGGCGACGGCCGACGGCAAGGGCGGCACGAATGTCGCCCTGCAGCTGCGGCAATCGGCGAGAGTGCTTTCCGCGCAGGTGCTGCCGCCTGCCGAAGGAAAGCCCTCGCGCGTTATGCTCGACATCGCCGGCATGTGATCGCTGAAGAAGATCGCAGGAAAGTTAATCTGAATCCGAGAAGGAAAGCTCGGCCGTGTCCATGCGGCGGAATGCGTCCTTGCCGTTCGAATCGCCCAGCCTGAATTGCTGTATCTTGATCTTGAGGTCGCCCGGCTGATCCGCCTGGGATATCGCCGTTTCCTCCGTGATCAGACCTTCCTTGAACAGCTTGAGCAGCGATTGATCGAACGTGCACATGCCCATCTGCGGGTTTTGTTCCATGACATCGCGGATACGCACGATATCGCCCGTATGAATCAGTTCGCGGATCAGACCCTGGTTGAGCATAACCTCGATCGCCACAGTCATGCCGCCCTTCGTGCAGGGAATCAGGCGCTGTGAAATAATGGCTTTCAGATTCATCGACAGATTGAGGCGGATCTGCGTGTGGTATTCTTCCGGAAACATATTCACGATGCGCTCGATTGACTGGTAAGTGTTGATGGTGTGCAGGGTGGCCAGACACAAATGGCCCGTCTCGGACGCCATCAGAGCCTGCTCCATCACTTCGCGGTCGCGAATCTCTCCCACCAGAATGACATCGGGGCGCTGACGCAGTGAGTTCTTGAGCGCCACGGAAAACGATTCGGTATCGACGCCGATTTCCCGCTGGGTTACCAGGGATTTCTTGTGCTCGTGGAAATATTCGATCGGGTCCTCGATTGTGATGATATGGCCTTCCGCGTTGGCGTTACGATAGTCAATCATCGAGGCCAATGACGTCGATTTTCCTGAACCGGTCATGCCTGTCACAAGGATCAGGCCGCGCTGGTCCATAGAAAGCTTTTCGAGCAGCGCCGGCAGGCGGAGCTCCGTGAATGTCGGGATTTTTGAAATAATCCGGCGGATGACCAGCGCCGGCGACTGGCGCTGGCGCAAAACGTTGATCCGGTAACGACCGAACTTGCCCACATCCAGCGACGTGTTCAGCTCCATGTGCGATTCGAAATCGCGGCGTTGGCGATTGGTCAGGATGGATGCGAGTATCTCGCTGATTTCCTCGGCGGTGAGCGGTGCCTTCCTGATGGGATCCAGTGTTCCTTCAATACGCATGACCGGCGGAAAACCCACCGTGAGATAAAGGTCGCTCGCCTTCTTCTCACTCATCAGGCTGAAATATTTAAGGATTACCGGTGCGCTCAAAATGAATAGCCCTCATCCTTGCCGCCGCGCACGTTCGCTACTTTCTTTTCCTCAATCTTTGAAATTTTACCGCCGCCAAGCGCCGCCGATGCAATATCCTCATCGCGGTCGCCTTCGTCATCGGTTGTCTTCAGAAGTGCGCGGCGCGCTTCTTCCTTGTCGATGAGGCCCTGCTCCAGCATACCCTTGATGGCATCTTCCATCGTGATCATGCCATAGCGCGATCCCGTCTGGACCATTGAATAAAGCTGGGCGACCTGGTTTTCACGGATCAGGTTGCGCACGGCGTTCGTGCCCACCAGAACCTCATAGGCGCCTACACGGCCGGAGCCATCGGCGCGCTTGAGAAGCGTCTGGGCGACAACGCCCTGCAACGATGAGGCCAGCATGGCGCGAACCATTTCCTTATCACCCGTGGGAAAAACGTCGATGATACGGTCGATAGTCTTGGTCGCGGAATTCGAGTGCAGCGTGGCGAACACAAGGTGGCCCGTTTCGGCGGCAGTGAGCGCCAGAGAGATGGTTTCATAGTCCCGCATCTCGCCCACCAGAATAACGTCAGGATCTTCGCGCAAGCTGCTGCGCAGCGCCTTGGCAAAAGATTTGGTGTCAGTACCGATCTCCCGGTGGTTAACCAGGGCGCGCTTGGAGACGTGAAAGAATTCAACCGGGTCTTCAATGGTTACGATGTGACAGGCATCGGTTTCGTTAATGTGATTGATAAGCGAGGCCAGCGTCGTCGACTTACCGCTACCCGTCGGGCCGGTAACCAGGATCAGTCCTTTTTCAAGCTCGGCGAAACGACGCATGATCGGCGGCAATTCCAGCTCGTCGATCGTAGGGATCAGAGAGGGAATGCTCCGGAATACGGCGGCCGTACCGGTGCGGGTCGTGAAAGAGTTGACCCGGAAACGTGCCTTTTCACCAAAGGCTATGGCGAAGTCCAGCTCCAGCTCGCGCTCAAACTCGGCGCGCTGATCCTCGGTCATAACCGAATAGATCATGGTTCTGATGTCCTCGCTTTTTAAGGAATCCGATTTGACCCGCTTCAGATCACCGTGAACACGGATGACCGGGGGGTTGTTCGGACTCAAATGCAGGTCCGAAGCATTGTTTTGCATCGTAAAAGCCAAAAGCTGGGTGATATCCAAGTCCGCCTCCACATATTGGACGGAAGGGAGGAGCCCCCTTCTGCCTTAATTTTTAACCGAAAAGAGCAAACAAAAAGTAAACATGATCAATAATTTATCAAAAAATCAGGCCTGAATTTCGTAGCAATTATATAGCAAAAAACAGGTTAAGTCCTATGCCCTGCCAGAGCAGGCTGCTGTAAAGGGCCAGAATTAAGGCCGGCCCGAAGGGAAATACCGGGTCGTGCCGCCAGAAACGCCATACCAGGCCAAAAACAAGGCCCATCAGCCCGCCCATGACCAAAAACAGGGGAAGAGCTTCCCATCCCAGCCAAAGGCCCGCCACGGCAAAAAATTTGACGTCGCCCCACCCCAGCGCTTCTTTTTTCATAAAAAATGAGACCGTCCGGCCGACCAGGGCCGCCAGCCCGACATAAAGAACCGCGCCGCCGAGCCGCGAATACAGCCACTCTTCGGCGCCGCCATAGGCCCAGATCGCCCAGACCAAGGCCGCCAGCCCGATCATTCCAGCGGCCAGCACCAGCGAATCCGGCAATATCATGGATTCGAGATCGATCAGCAGCAGCGCCGCCAGGAACGGCAGTGCTGCCATGATAAGAAACGCCTCCACCGTGAAGCCATAGACCGTGTAAACCCCGAGACAGGCAGCCATCACGCCCAGTTCGATCAGCGGATAACGGCGTCCGATCTCCGCACCGCAGTGACGGCAGCGGCCCTTCGAAGCCAGCCATGAAAAAACGGGAACGAGGTCGGCAAGGCCGAGCTTTGTCTGGCAGGACAAACAGGCGGAACGGGAAGATACCCACGACAGACCGCGCGGAATGCGCCAGGAAAGGGCTGTGGCAAAGCTGCCCAGCACAAGACCCAAGAAACAGACGAGAACCGCTTCGGGAAAAAACAAGATTACATCCGGCGCAAAACCGCCAGGCGATCATATATTTTTTCACGGGGCACGGACTGACTGCCCTTATAGACGGCATCACTTTCCAGTGCCTCCTGATAGTAGCGAATAGCCTCCTCCCGCTTGCCGGCGCGGTCTTCGATCACAGCGCGGTTATAAAGGTGGAGCCCGCTGTTCGGCTCAAGACTGGCAGCGATGCTCAGATAACGGCGCGCATCATCGAGATGGCCGAGATCGGCCTCAGTCAGGCCAATCTGCGCGGCAACGCCGGCGTTGTTCGGATGCTTTTCGTAGAGATTCACAAGACGGCGGAGCGCCACTTCGGGATATTGTTTGCGCAACAGGCCCAGCATGTTCACCATCGCATCCTGGTTATCGGTATCGATATCAAGAAGCTCTTCATAGGCTGCGATCGCGGATTCGTTCCGGCCGGTATTCTGAAGCGCTACGGCGCGGCCCATAAGGATGCGGGCATCCCGGGGGTTCTTTTTGTAAAGGTCCTCGAACATTTCAGCGGCGGCATCATAACTGCCCAGCTTCAGCGCACGGTTGGCCGCGACAATCTGTGATTCCTGGCTGCTGCCGCTGTGCGTCTTGCGCACAACGACAAACTTGGACGCAGGCTCTTGCACGGGGTCGAGCTTGCGCGGGCCCACGGCCGTGGCCATCGATCCCGTCGGAACATTCATGGTTGAGTCGTAATAAACATCAGGGCCCGCCGGCATTGAAGGCGTGACCGCCGACGTTGATGTTGTGCCGGACGCAGCAGCAGCAGAGGCCGCGGCCTCTGCCTCGGCTGCGGCAGGCACGGAGCCCGATGCGCCCACATCAGGATAGGAAGCGGCGGGTGCGACAGCGGCTGATGAATCGACAGCCTGCGTTTCGGAAGACGCGGCGGCAGGAAGTTCCGGCACCGGCATGTTCGTTTCTGTTACTTCAGGGCCAGCGGTCTCAGCCGGCGGCATAGCGCCCAAAGCCTGGGCGTCGGGCGGCGGCAGCGACGGGGTCTGTGCCGCATTTTCCGTCAGGTCGGCGGCAGACGGCGATTCCGGCACGCCCGCACCGTCAGCCGGGGGCGCCGGCACGTCGACAGGCGCCGCAGCGTTGGCGGCCGTATCGGAAACAGGAGCATCAGCCGGGGGCGCGGCCGGTTCGGAAACCGCGCCATCCTGCTGCAAAAGCGGTATAGGCTGGTTCATGTTGACAGCCGGCTGCGGCGGCACAAGGGATTCATCCCCGGCCGCAGGCTCAAAATCAGGCATGTCGATCGACGCGGTTTCCTGCGGGGCGGGCGTAGTCTGCACCCCGTCTGCGCTGCGGCCGATAAAATAAATCGTGGCCGCGCCCGCCAGCAAAACGACAAGGGCCGGCAACAAGAATGCTTTTACGCCTGCGATGCGCATGGCCGCCTGATCGTACGGCGGAAAATCGTCGAGAGACGAGTCTGCGAACGACTCCACATCGATCACGTCTTCATCGTCGCCGGACTGAACTGTATCTTTTTCGCCTGAAATCATGGCAGCAAACCTTTTGTTCGTATTACGCGAATAATGGCGCGGAAAAAGCGCGGGAGAGCACTTCGGCCCTATTAACGAAATCTAACAGATATTCCCGGTTAAGTGAATTGCCTATTGACCTAGGCGGCGGCCAGTTCCGGCCCGATCAGGCTTAGGAACGCCTTCTCGATATTCCGGTCGCCGCCCGCCTCGAGAAGCCCGGCCGGAGTGCCGGCATAAAGCAGCCGCCCCCTGCTCAGAACGCCGACATGGTCGCATATTTCGCTCATGTCGGATAGAATATGTGAAGTGATAAAAACGCTCCGTCCCCCGGCCTTTGTAGCCTGAAGCGCCTCCTTCACCCGCATCCGGGCCTGGGGATCAAGACCGCTCATCGGCTCGTCCAGTATCAGAAGCGGGCTTTGCGTCATGAAGGTCGCCAGAAGACCAAGCTTTTGCCTCATGCCTTTGGAATAGGTCTGCACCCGGTTTTTTAGCACCGCCGGATCAAGCGCCAGACCGGCAGCGGCGCTTTCCGCCTGCGCCCGGGTGAACGTTCCGCCATAAAGGCGCACAGAAAAAGACAAAAACTCCAGACCGGTGAGAAACCCCGGCGGATCGAACCGCTCGGGCAGATAGGCAATCTGCTTCTTGGCCTCCATCAGGGTGCGATCAAGCCCGCCAATTTTTACATCGCCCTGCGCCGGATCGCGCAAACCGAGAATAGTTTTGATCAGCGTGGTTTTGCCTACGCCATTGAGACCCAGCAGACCAAATGTCTGGCCGGGCAAAAGATCAAGGCTTATGCCGTTCAGAACCTGGCGGGAACCATAGGAAACACAGACATTACTGAGTGAAAGGGCGGGCGATTTTTTTTCCGGCATGGCCCTAGAGCGTTCCGACGCCCGGCAGGAAAATACGCGTATCAAGATTGAATCGCTCATGTGCGCGCAGGCGCACCGGATAAATCAGATTGGAATAGGCGTCGAACCATTTGAGCTCGACATAAGTTTCATTGACTTTGATGTCGAGAACCTGATCCGGCAGCGCGTCAGGCTTG
>JANWLB010000070.1 GCA_025451095.1 Alphaproteobacteria bacterium | reverse complement strand
CCGGGCGCCAGTCTTTGTGGCCATGGATATCGAGCCCGTAACAATAAGCCTCATTGAGGCGCTGCGGCACGGCTGCCGTGTCCACGGGTGTGATATATAACGAAAAGCTTTTGCCCTGGTTGTCATCTCCGGGACGGAGATTGGGCAACGTCCCTGCGCCTGCGTACAGAGTGCCGTCAGCTCTGCTCTCGCCCACCTTCAGCCCCCGGCTGTCTTCAGCGGTATCATTGGCCGTCGCCACCGCCAGAGCCGCCCCCAGCGATGCCCTGTGGGCCTGCAGGATATGAATCATCTTGGGAACGGCATAGGCCGTTCCGGCAACCATCGCCACTGAACCTCCCAAAGCCAGGGCAGTCGCCGCCTGCCGAAAAGTAAAAGGTAATCTCATGCTCATCTCCTGATAATATCTTGGCGGCATAATTTGTCATAATATTAAAAAATAGGCAAGTTTTTTCTGCTTTTCGAATAAAAGATCGCAAATGCCGTGAGCGATATGGAGCGGGTGACGGGGGTCGAACCCGCGACATTCAGCTTGGGAAGCTGACGCTCTACCGCTGAGCTACACCCGCGAAAAAACCAGACCAGAAGGCCTATTTATCCCACGATCCGCACTCAAAACAAGAGAATTTCCGGCCTCCCTTACCCCTTTTTAAAAGCGGCAGAAATGATGACTTTACAATCCTAAAGACTTGTTTATAAAGGCAATGCGGTTATGTAACGCCCTGCTTTGCGTAGCGCGAAATACAATAAATTTGAGGAGCATGTTGATGAAAAAATTGCGCGGTTTAATGATTCTGAGCGGATGTGTGCTGGCTCTTTCGGCCTGTACAAATTTTGACGCCCACAGCGAAGTAAAGGCCCTGAATGAAGCCCAGGCTGTCGGCAGTCCTTTTACGCAATCCCTTGCGGCCGAATACCGGGATTTTTCAAACCGTGAACTCGATGACATGTTCGATTATCCTGATGCGCTCCATTTCGCGCGCAAAGGCCTGGCCGCCGCCGCCGGTGAGGTCGTAATGCCCGAACCGATCAGCGACTGGAATCTGATGCCCCAGCATATGGAAGAACTGGGCACCGCACGCGGTCGCCTGGTCGTGGCATTTGATCTGGGCGCCCGCGAAGTCGCGCCGCAGCAATCTGCCGTAGCTCAGGCCCGCTTTGACTGCTGGATCGAACAGCAGGAAGAAAACTGGCAGGAAAAAGACATTATCGAATGCAAAAACGCGTTCATGGAAGCCATGAACACGCTGGAAGGCATGATCAAGCCGCAGGGCGCAGAACAGTTCCCCGCGCCGGTCGAGCAGGCCGCCCCGCCGGTGGCTGCTGAACCGATGAAGGCCGAAGATGCCATGTATCTGGTCTTCTTTGACTGGGATTCGGCTGCCATCAGCGCAGCCGGTGAAAGCGTCCTCGACGCCGTCGCCGCCGAAGCCAAGAGCAAGAACCTGAACATGATCAAGGTCGTCGGTCATACCGACAGCTCGGGCACCAAGCCATACAACGCCAAACTGGCCATGAAGCGCGCCAACGCCGTTCGCGATGCCCTGACCAAGCGCGGCATCGACGCCAATCTTCTGCAGGTTGACGGCCGTGGCGAGACCGAACTTCTGGTCCAGACGGCAGACAATATCCGTGAGCCGGCCAACCGCCGCGCCCAGGTCAGTTTTCAATAAACTGTTCTGACACCAAATAAAAAAGAGGCCGGTGGAAGACATCCACCGGCCTCTTTTATATCTGCAAAAGAATCCTATATAGTTTTATCATGTACCAAAAAACCACAGACGGCATCTCTGTAAAGGTCGAGCCAATGTATCTCGAAGATCAGTCTTCCCCTGAGGAAGGCCGGTTTTTCTGGGCCTATCGCGTTGTCATTGAAAATCAGACGGCCGAAGTGATACGCCTTCTCTCCCGTTACTGGCGCATTACGGATTCAACCGGCATAACACAGGAAGTTGCGGGTGAAGGCGTAGTCGGCAACCAGCCCGTTCTCAATCCCGGCGAAAGCTATGAATATATGAGCGGCGCACCCCTGCCTACGCCCGGCGGATTCATGGTCGGCAACTATACGATGGAAAAACCAGGCGGAAAGAATTTCACCGTCGACATACCGCCTTTCTCACTCGACAGCCCGCACCAGAAATCCGCCATTCACTAGAAGATCTTAATGCGGTATTGCGTCGTTGGCACGCAACTCCTGTATCACCGTACTGCCAACATACTCAATCATCGAGGCCAAAAACTCCCTCTGCCGCGCATCACGCTCTGCCAGAGAAAGTCTTTCCGCCAGGGTGACCGTGCGCTTGAATGTCCAGACATTGCGCTGTCCCTGCGGCACGCCCTGATCGGAAAGGAACACCAGGCCGATCTTGTAAAAGACCTCATATTCATCCTGATCCGCCTCTCCCGTCCATTGCAGAAACTTGTTTTCCGGCGTAACAGCGCGGTGATGAACGCTGGCAGTTTGAATCGTGAATTCCATCGTTCCGCTTCCGCCCGCGGCCTGAAAGCGGCGCTCGGCATAGGCCTTCATAGCCACGTCCGGGGGGCCGGCAAAGGACGAGGATACATCCTGGGAATCGTTATGGGGGTCATATTGGTTGAGAACACGCACGGCAGACACATTGACCGGAAAAGCCGAGACCTTTTCAAAAGCCAGGCTGGGCGGCGCCTCTCCTGCGCCTGTTGTTGTGCATCCCGCCACGAGTAAAATCATAAAAAGAGGGAGTATTTTTGAAATGCGCATAACCTGTTCCTTTTTCTGATCTGACACTGTTCAACTTTTGATTTTATAGCCTGTCCTGAACATCCACAAAGCCAGAATACCCAAAGCAGTATTCATAAACACCATGACGGCCAGCCCCACGCCAACATGGCCATCCGTTATGCCCGTCAGGCCGTAACGGAACCCGTCGATCATATAGAAAAACGGGTTAAAGTGAGCCAGCCCACGCCAGAACTCCGGCAGGCTGTCGGCTGTATAGAAGGTGCCCGACAGGAATGTCAGAGGCATAACAATAAAATTGGTCACAGCAGCTATATGATCAAACTTGTCCGACCATATGCCGCCCACAATTCCCAAAAGCGCCAACATCATATTTCCAAGGAAGGCAAAAGCGAAACTGCAAAGCAGGAAATGAAAATGAAAGGGAACAACCAGCGCCATAACCACGCCCGTTACAAATCCCACCATAAGCCCCCGGATCAAGCCGCCGGCAACATATCCCGTCAGAAGCTCGCCCGGACTGAGCGGCGGCATCAGCACGTCTACAATATTGCCCTGCACTTTTGAAATCACTATTGAAGATGATGTATTGGCAAAGGCATTCTGTACCATGGTCATCATGATCAGGCCCGGCGCCAGAAACTCCATATATGAGACACCGCTAATCGTCTTGTTTAGGCCGCCAAAGGCCAGAGCAAAAACTGTATAATAAAGCAGCGTCGTAATGACCGGCGCGACCAGGGTCTGCAGATAGACATTCAGAAAGCGGCCTGTTTCCTTGCGCGCCAGCGTGAAAAGTCCGATAAGATTAGTCTCGCCGATAATAGGCAGCTGAAAAAACTTTTGTACGGCGTCCGTATCTGACATATTGTTCTATCTTCGATGCTGGCGGCGTGAAGGGAATGGAACGGCCATGACCAAAAATATTCCGGCACAGGAAAATAGCAAGGCCCGACCGGCAAAAACCGGCGCACGACGGCCTAAAATCCCCAAAAAAATCACAGAAACCTATCTTCATAACGCCGGATTATATTATCTGCAGCGTTTTTCTGCCTCTACAGCGCGTTTCCGTCTCGTGATGATGCGCAAAATTGAAGCCTCCTGCCGCCATCATGCGGGGCTGGACAAGACACATTGCATCACCCTTCTCAATGAACTTATTGAAAAGCTGACCCGGCTGGGTCTTCTTAACGATCAGAATTATGCCGCTTCTCTGGTGAGCACCCTGCGGCGACGCGGCCTTTCCCGGCGTGCCATCGAATCACGCCTCGCCGCCAAAGGCATTTCGCAGGAAGATTCAGCCGCTCTTTTCAAATCCAGCCCGAATGATAGACACGGCGATGGACAGTCGGGTATACGGGATGCAGAAAAGATCGCGGCCCTGCGCCTCGCGCGAAAACGCCGTTTGGGGCCGTTTCATCCCGATCCGGCTAGCGAGAATAGAAAAAAGTCTTTGTCCATTTTTGGCCGCGCGGGCTTTGAATATGAAACGGCGGATTTTGTATTGAATATGGACGTGGCCGAGGCCCAGTCTCTTTTTGAAACCAAGTCTCTGTTTTGGTAAAACACGGGAATTCTAGTGCGGCTTGCCGCGTACGCCCTCATCGTGCGTAGAGATGCCCGGATTTTGTCCTCCCGGAACCTCTTTTTGCGCTTCCTCATCTTCCGCAGATTCCTGCGCCACGCGCCGCGCGGGAAAAACCACGGTAGCCGTGGTGCCAATGCCTTTTTGTGAGAAAAGCTCTAACCGGCCTCCATGCAGCCGGATCAGGGAATCGACCAGAGTCAGACCCAGACCCGCGCCCGATCCCGTCCGGTTCAGAGAGGTTTCCACCTGTCCGAAGGGCGAAAGCGCCTTTTCGATCTCAAACTCATCAAGGCCCACGCCCGTATCAGTAACGGAAATGCGCAGCTGACCTTCCCGGTCCATTTCGTGGATCATCGTAACGCGGCCGCCCGCCGGCGTATACTTGACGGCATTAGAAAGAAGATTGAGCAGCATCTGCTTAATGGCCAGTTCCTCCCCGATAACTTTGGGCGTGGAGCGGTCCAGAAGATTTACGATGGACAGGCGCCCGGCATCAGCCTTCGGACCGATAAAGCTGATACAGGATTTGGCAACCTTTGTGAAATCGACAATGCCTTCATTCAGCTGGCGCTCGCCAGCCTCAATCCGCGAAACATCCAGAATCTCGTTGATGATATTAAGCAACTTGCGCCCGCTTTCATGTATATCACGAACATATTCCCAATATTGCTTGTTAGCCAACGGCCCCAGAACTTCGTCCTTGATGATTTCTGAAAAGCCAATGATGGCATTCAGCGGCGTACGCAACTCATGACTCATATTCGCAAGAAATTCCGATTTTGCACGGCTGGCAAGGTCAGACTGGATCTTTGCTTCGCGCAACTTGATTTCCGCTTCCTTACGCTTCGTGATATCTTCCATACTTCCTTCAAAATAAAGGATATTACCCTCATCATCTTTGACAATGCGGGCGTTCTCGTTGACCCATATTTTGTTGCCGTCCTTGCGCACGACCTGAATTTCAAAGTTTTTCATTATGCCGCTGGATTCAAGATCATGAATAAACTTCCAGCGTTCCTTTTTGCTTGCATACAGATCTTCATGCGCGTTTTTGACCATCCGCAGAATCTGGTCCTGCGAATCGTAGCCAAGGATGCGCGCCATGGCAGGGTTGGCGCTCAGGAATTGACCTTCAGGCGTTACCTGATAAATACCGCCCGCCGCATTTTCAACAATGGTTCTGAATTTCTTTTCGGCCTCGCTTAGGGCTTTTTCGGCGCGGCGGCGCTCTTCAACGTCCGTAACCGTCCCCACCACGCGCAAATTTCGTCCCTCGTCCTGCCGGAGCATGGAGATGGCCAGCTCCACCGCGCGGAACGTGCCCTCGGCGGTTCTTAAACGCGTAAAGCTGCGATAAGCGTGATGCTGGCCCTTGACCATGTTTTCAAACTTTCGGCGCTGCTCCTCCTGATCCTGAGGATGGATCATATCGAATAGTTTCCGGTTAAGGGACTGCTCTACATCAAATCCGGTAATTTTTCGCCAAGTATTGTTCAGGAAAAGAAGCTCACCTTCAGTCGATGTCTCAAAAATAATATCACTGACTGAATCGATGATGGCGCGATACTCCCGCTCCGCCTTGCGTAAGGTCTGGTTCAGGCGCTCGCGCTCTATTACCTCGCTGTTCAGCTCATAGTTTTTCTGGGCCAGAGCGCGGTTCATGACAGTCAGGCGGACCGATTGACGCTGATAATTACGTACATACATGACACCAATGATCGTCAGCACTGTTCCAAAAAGAAGAACAAGAAGCGGCGACATTTCAAGAAGCGCCGCGCGGCCCTTTTTCCCAAGATCGACCTGCAGCTGCCATTCGGCATTACCCAGCTGGAAACTAAAATTTTTGGCTGAGGAATCAAATTCCGCTATGTCCTCGCTGGCACGGTCCCGCGACATATAAAAAAGACGCTCGCCCGATTGTGAATCCCGTATCACCATGCGGTAAATGTCGGGGCGACCATCAATCCAGCCCTTGCCGAGAACGTCCGTCGCCCGGCCCATGCCCGCGATCATGCCTGTTTCAGGGCTGATTCTTTGCATGACCACGAACAGGCGGCTTTTGATGACCGGGTCGCTGAATTCCTCAATATAACCGCTGCCGGGCAGGTTCGCGGCCACAGAAATCTGGTTGTCAGTCGGCATATGGCTTACCAGGAAGTCTTTGAGGCTCTGCTCGGAACCGGGTGTAAAGAGAGAGACGGCCGCGCTTGTTTCTTTCCCGGCGATCAAATCCTCAATCTGCCATTGTCCGCTGGCATCCTTTTTAACCCAATACAGCCGGTCAAATCTTTCCAGGTGCCCCGCGCCATAAGCCACACGGCGGCTGAGCTCTCCAGGATTCACATTGGGTGAAAGGGCAACAATGCTGGACACGCTACGCACAGACTGTTCAAGATCAGAAAGGCTTTGACTGACGGCCTGCTGCGTGTCGGTCATGATGCGCTTGTAATCGTCTTCCAGCATCCTGTGTATGAAAGCATTCAGAACGACATAGGCCGTCGCCGCCAGCACAAGGCCATTGACCAGAACCATCAGCTGGGCCGTCATGCCCCGGACAGCCGGGCGGCGCGCACGCCCTTCCGATATATAAAAGCCGTCGGAATCGCGATCCTTATCGTCCGAATTGACGTCAGGAGTGTTCACTGATTAGCCCCTCACAAGAATTTTCAGACCTTCTTCCCAAAGGCCCGGGCCCGCCCCAAAGGCAGAGCTCCACACATTAATAATGTGCTCCTATACGGTTAAATATTGTCTAAGAGCCAGCAGCAATGAGCAAAAAAAGCTGTTTATTAACAACCAGATAAAACATAACCCTTTGAAAAACAATGATTTTTATAATCTTGACAAAATCCACAAAAAACTTAATGATTTGTTGCAGAGCAATAAAAAATTAAATAATGACAGGAGAAACAAGCACATGACTCCCTATGATTTTAGCAGGTTTTTTGACGTCGATTTTGGCAAATCGATGTTCGAGCGGGCAGGATTCAACTTCCCCTTCAACATGAAAGCTCTGATAGAAGCACAGCGCAAGAACATGCAGGCCCTGACCCAGGCCCAGCAGCTGGCTTTTGAAAACGCGCAGGCTATAGCCCGGCGTCAAACGGAAATTCTCTCGCAACTCGTCCAGGACAATGCCCGCATCGCGCAGGAGATCATGGCCGAATCTGCGCCAAAACAAAAAATTGCGCGTCAGGCCGACCTCATTTGTAAAAACTACGAGAAGTCGATCACCAACTGGAATGAAATTTCCGATATTCTTGGCAGGTCAAGCAAAGAATCTGCCGATATCATCAGCCGCCGCGTAACCGCGGCACTAAACGAGATCAGGAATTCATTCAGCGAAACTGAGGAAGAAGAAACCGAAAAGCCGGCTTATAAGAAGGCCGCCTGATATCCTGCCGCATCCGGCTTTATGCCGGCAACTGAATAACCACGCGCAGTCCACCGCGCGGGCTCTGTTCCAGGTGTATTTTTCCGCCATGACCGTGAACAATATCCTGCACGATAGGCAACCCCAGCCCAACTCCGCCCGTGGCCTGATTTCTTGAAGGCTCTCCCCTCACGAAAGGCTTGAAAACCTCATCGCGCAGATCTTCAGGGATGCCAGGCCCGTCATCATCCACAATGATCAGCGCCTTGTCTTCTTTATGCCGAGCCTCAATCCATGTGTGACGCGCATACTTGCACGCGTTGCCAACAAGATTATTCAGACAACGCTCAAATGCCACAGGCCTTATCAGCAACACCAGATCATCGGGCAAGCTAACGGTCACGGATGCGCCCTCCCGCTCCGCATTGCCGGCCACCCGCTGAATCATTTCCCGCAGATCCGTGCGCACGGCCTGCTCACCGCCTTCCCCGCGGGCAAAATCAAGATAGGCATCGATCATCCGTTCCATATCCGCAATATCGCCGCGCATCGCCTGCGTATCGGGTGAAGGCTCCATGATCTCAATCTGCAGCTTCATGCGGGTCAGCGGTGTGCGCAGGTCATGGGAGACGCCCGCCAGCATGGCCGTGCGCTGGTGGATCTGGCGTCTTATACGCTCATGCATATCCAGAAAGGCCCGCGCCGCCTGCCTTACCTCGTATGCCCCTTCCGGCTTAAAGGAAGCCGGAATTTCCAGGCCGCGCCCGAAGCGTTCCGCCACAACAGCCAGGCGCCGGATCGGCCGTATCTGGTTGCGCATGAAAAGCGTAGCCACAGCCAAAAGCACAATGGAAGACCCGATCATCCACAGCAAAAATATATAGCCTGATGAAGAAATGAGGCGCCGCTGCAGGAAAGAGACATGCAGAACGCCTTTGTTCAGCTGAACGCCGACCTCAACCCATTTTTCGTGAATATCGACATCCACCGTATGCGGCAGCCGCACCTGCCGCTCCAGCGCCCTGTCCAGCGTCCGGGCAACAATCGAGCGGCGGCTTTCAGCCTGATGCATCAGTTCGGCGCTTAAGGTCTCATCCTTGCTGAAACTCACCAGAAGATTGAGGTTTTTGGCCGCATAGGAGGAAATCCCCTTCAGCCTTTCAGGGTGATCCCCGTCCTGGCTGATCTCATCGGCGATGGCCGCAATCTCGCCGGCGACAGCAAAAGCCAGCTGATCTGTCATCTTACTCCAGTGCCGATCAAAGAAAACAATGGTGGCGATGATCTGTATAAGAAGGACGGGCGTCACCAAAATCATCAGGGAGCGACCCAGAAGCGTACGGGGAAGAAATGTCTTCAGGGAAATCTTCATGCGTCTTCCACCAAAAGCCTGTATCCCTTGCCGCGTACGGTATGCAGGCAGCGCGGCATTCTCTGGTTTTCCTCGATTTTGCGGCGCAGACGCACAACCTGCACGTCGATTGCCCGCGTGTCGGGATCGACATCGCACAAACTGGCCAGATCGTTGCGGCTGATCACTTCGCCCCGTCGCTCAGCAAGAACTTTCAAAAGATTCCCTTCAGCAGCCGTGAGCCTCAGCACCTCATCCCCTGTTTGCAATTCATTAAGGACCGGATCGTAGATCCAGCGTCCGACACGAAATGAAGCACTGGCCTCCGGGGCTGTTTTTTGCGGACGGCGGCGCAGAATAGCCTGAAGACGAAGCACCAGCTCCTTGGGCTCGAATGGCTTGGGCAGATAGTCGTCTGCGCCCGATTCAAATCCCGATATACGGGCATTCGCTTCGCCCAGTGCGGTCAGCAGAAGCACGGGAATGTCGCTTTCCTTCCGCAACTCTTTGGTGAATTCAAGGCCACTTTGTCCCGGCATCATGACGTCGACGACCAGTACGTCAAATTCGAGTTTTTTCATGAGCTCACGGGCTTCAGCGGCGCTGGCCGCTGTGCAGACGATAAAGCCGTTTTCATGCAGGTAGCGTGAAACCAGCTGCCGGATACGATCATCGTCATCCACGATCAGCGCATGCGGTAGAGCCGCAAGATTTGCATTTGCAACAGGTTTCATAATCTGCTTCAATTCCTTCGATCGAGATTAATGGTAACACCGACAATAGTCATGAAACTATCATTATGACAACACTTATCCCCTTCGACGACCGTGACGGTTATATCTGGATGGATGGCAAAATGCTACCCTGGCGCGATGCCACGATGCACGTGCTCAGCCACGGTCTCCATTATGGCAGCTCCGTCTTCGAGGGGGAACGCGTCTATGGCGGCACCATCTTCAAGCTGCGGGAACACTCCGAGCGCCTGATCCGATCCGGCGAGATGCTGGACTTCAAAATCCCGATGACTCTGAAGGAGATCGAGGACGTCTCACGCGAAGTGGTTGAAGCCAACAAAATCACCGATGGCTATGTTCGCCCCGTCGCCTGGCGCGGCAGTGAACAAATGGCAGTCTCCGCCCCGCTGGCTACCATCCATGTCGCCTTTGCCTGCTGGCAGTGGCCAAAATACTTCTTTCCCAAAGCCGGCGAGAACAAAGGCCTGGCCCTTAAGACATCCGAATGGCGTCGCCCCGACCCGCGCACCATGCCTGTCCAGAGCAAAGCCTCCGGCATCTACACAATCGGCACACTCGCCAAGCACGCCGCCGACAAGGCCGGCTACGATGACGCCCTTTTGCTCGATTACAAGGGTCGCGTAGCGGAATCTTCCGGCTCCAATCTCTTTGCGGTCAAGGACGGGATGCTCAAAACACCTGTTCCCGAATGCTTCCTCAACGGCATCACGCGCCAGACCATCATCAAGCTGGCCCGCGATATGGGTTATAAGGTCGAAGAAACTATCATCATGCCGGAGGAGCTTGCGGACTTTGATGAAATCTTTGTGACCGGCACAGCTGCTGAAGTCGCCGCCGTCGGCAAGATCGACGACATTGAATATGAGATCGGACCCATCACCAAAGCCCTGGAAAAGGCCTATGGCGACCTGGTCCGGCAGAAGCCGAAAACCACGGCAGCGGCCTGATTCTTCAGGTTAAAACCCTCTTATTTCCCAAATTTTAACGTTTATCGCCTACCCTACATTACATAAGGTAGCGAGGGCAATCATGGCTGACGCCGAGGGCAGCCGGGCAACACCCGAAAGAATTGCGGATTACTATTTCAACGTCACCCTGCCCCACGAGGCGGAACGCTGGGGACGAACGCTGTCTTTCAGCGACGCCGACAAAAGCCGGATCAGGGACGCCATCATCAAATATGAATCCATCGAACTGGAGCCCGAGGACGCCCTGAAATACCGGGGCGACCATATGAACGAAGATCAGAAAACCTATGTCCAGGAGCGCATCGACTATTACAAGGAATCCGGAATGGCGCCCGGCCAGATCGCCGCCCGCGCCCTGCAGGATCTTCAAATGGGAATGGACGCGCAGCGCGACCCGGGACGGCGCATGCCCATGCTGCCCACGCCTCTTGAAGGTTTCGACCGAATTCTGAGAAACCAGAAATACAACGAGATGTACGGGGAAATGTCGGACAGACAGGCAGAGGAGCTCGGAGCCTATCGCAACACGCCGGCTGAAGACATACAGCGCGATGCGACCGTCCTGAATTACCTGACGGATTCACCTTCCGCGCTGGCGAAAGGTCTCGCCAGCTACACCGTAAACCGGGATTCCATTATCACGAGGCTTAAGGGCGGCGCTGACCCGGCGCCTGTAAGAACGTCGCAGATCACAGACCCCTTCAACAGCAATACGGCAGCAATGGCCAAGGCACCTGAAAATCCTGCGCCAGAGGCAGCGGAACGTCGCCAGGTCGCATCCGTTCCTTCAGGCCCTGACGGGCCCGGCTGAACGCTCAGCCCGGCCCCGGCCGCCACTGGGGCGACCCGATTGCAGTCAGGTTAGGAAAAAAATCGTGTTCATCCACACGCTTCAGAAGTTTGGCGCGTGTCTTTTCATCAACGAACGCCGCTTCGACTGCCGTGCGGGTTACACCCAGAAGCTCAGGCGGCGTAAAGCCGAACCTGTCATGCGCCAGCTGGTATTCGTCGGATATGGTGCAGTTGAACAGGCCCGGATCATCCGAATTCAACGTAACCTTCACGCCTGCATCATATAGTTTACGCAGCGGATGATCCTTTAATGCGGGATAGATGCCAGCTTTGTCGTTGCTAGTCAGGGCGACCTCCAGAACTGTCCCGCGCCGCGCCAGTTCACGCACAAGGCGCGGGTCCTCGATACTGCGCACGCCATGTCCGATACGCTGCGGCTCCATGGTCAGCGCATGCCAGGTATTAATGGGCCCTGCCGCTTCCGAGGCATGAGGTTTCAGGCCCAGTTCGCCGTTTGAAGATTCCTTGATCTTCAGGATGTATTTCAGGTGTCTCAGAACATCGCCTTCTTTTTCCGCTCCGGCCAGATCGACGCCGACAATATACGGATGGCGGTAGGTCAGGATGTTTTCTGTAGCACGGTCGAGTTCGGCTTCGGGAAGATGACGCACCAGCGCCACGTTGATCCGCGCCTCGATGTCCGTTTCGGCGCGGGCTTTCAGGATACCCTCTACGATGCCATCGATCATGTCTTTGTATGTCAGGTTGACTCGCGTGGCATGATCGGCGGAGGCAATCAGCTCAACATAGATCACCTTCTCGGCGGCGCAGCGCTTCAGGTAGTCATAGGTGATGTCGGTATAATCCTGTTTGGTGCGGATGGTTGAGGCGACAGCATCGTAAACGCGCGTCACGGCATCGACGAAATCGCAATAGCTGTATTCGCTTTGGCCGTCCGTGAATATGTCGGGCAGCGTTATACCGTGCTGGGCGGCCTTGTGGCGCGCCATGGCCGGCACTACCGTACCCTCGATATGAACATGAAGCTCCGCCTTGGGCAGCCGTTTGATGGGATCACTGATTTTCATGGTTTCCCCGCCTGTTAACTTTATCGGGAGTACCTTAGAAAGGCACGGTTTATATGTCAATCATAAAATGTTATGGATAGGCTGACCGCTAAGTTAAACTTGAATTTTGAATCTAACTAATTGTAGTCACCTGAATTTAGCCAGTCTTCTGGAGGTTTTCTTTTCTCCTCTCCTTAAAGGCAATATCTGCTTGTATCGCATAGGGCAATTTGCGAAACGCTTCTTCTGCTAGATTCAAGTCTTTTTCGATCGGCTCCCGGTGATGAGGGAGAGGATGGCCCAACAATTCCCAAATTAGTGTTTCAGCCAAAACCACTTCTTCGACATTTCGATGGTGAAGTATCTCCCAGTCGCCCCATGGCCATTCCCGACAAACCTCTTCTATTGTGCCGCATCCCATCCCAATCTTTATTAATCCAGGTTTATCAGGATGCGTTAACAGGCAGATGATTCCTGCATTTATCTTTTTTCTGATTTCCTCTGGATGCCTCTCGCCTATACCGCACTCAGGGCAACCTTGGCCTTCTGCCACATACATTGATCGTGTTCGCCATTCGTGACCATTATTGCATCGAAATTTAGATTTTCCACTTTTACTCGTCACGTAACCTAAAAGAGTAATATCGCGACCTTCCAATCGTTTTTTCATTGAAGCTGTGTATGCATAAACCCAGTCTGAAAAAGGCGTTGATCGCTTTTCTGAACGAAGACCGGCTTTCTTTGCAGCCTCCAATCCTCTTTGCACTTCCTCCCAACTCATTCTTTCGACTTCAATCCCATATCGGTATGGGATATCAACGAATTTAGTTGTCCTCCAAAATGCACTTTCTGCCAAATATGGGTCAGGGACATAATGGTATTCTTTTAATTCCCATTTCTGACCTGTTTCTTTAACAATACGTCCTGCGTATTTAGAGAAATCTCTATTGTGTTGAGCCAATCGCTGCTTCGGTTCAAGGATAGTAACCCCTATCTTGTAAAGATTAGGGTCAGACGGATGCATTAAAACATAGATATAACCGGGCTTCATCATCCAACCTGCTTTAGCAGTGAAAATTTTTTATAAAAATTACCTTTTCTCTCGAAATAGTCAAAGGTTAATCAAAATGAACAGGCCACGCAAAGTGGTTTTCGGTCCCTTTTGTCATTGCATTTTTCCGGGGGCCTACAAAAAAGAGGGTCTCCTTTTTGGCAAAGGCTGGAATATTCTTTTTGAAATCAGTAACTTTTGAGCGTTATGAGACTGCATAAAATTCCCTGAAAAGACCGGAACGACTTAGACGTTAAACCGGAACAGGATAACGTCGCCATCCTGAACGAGGTATTCCTTGCCTTCCTGCCGCATCTTGCCAGCATCCTTGCAGGGCTGCTCGCCGCCCAGACCCGTGAAATCGCTCATAGCGATCACTTCGGCCTTGATAAAGCCTTTCTCAAAATCAGTGTGAATGGCTCCGGCCGCCTCGGGCGCGCGCGCGCCACGCCGCACTGTCCAGGCCCGCGCCTCCTTCGGCCCCACCGTGAAATAAGTCTGCAGGCCGAGAATACGGTAGCCTTCGCGGATAATCTTGTTCAGCCCCGGCTCATCCAGTCCGATGGTCTGCAGGAATTCGGCTTTTTCCTCGGCGCTCGCCAGCTGCGCGATTTCCGCTTCAATGGCGGCGCAGATCACGACACAGCCCGCGCCCTGCTTATCCGCCATTGTCTTAACCTGCTTCGTCCAGTCATTACCCGTGGCCGCCGCTTCTTCCTTGACGTTGCAGACATAGAGAACCGGCTTGGATGTCATGAGCTGAAGCATGCGAAATGTCTTCTGCTGATCATCCGGCACCGGCACCGTGCGCGCCGCCTTGCCGGCATCAAGCGCCTCTTTCACTTTCAGCATGAAATCCAGCTGGGCCTTTAGTTCCTTGTCACCCGATTTGGCACGCTTTTCAATATTACTGATCTGCTTGGCCAGGCTGTCCATATCGGCCAGCATCAGCTCCGTCTCCACCGTCTCCGCATCACGTACGGGGTCAACCGATCCTTCGACATGAATGATATTCGGATCGTCAAAGCAGCGCAGGACATGAATGATGGCAGCCGCCTCGCGGATATTGGCCAGAAACTGGTTGCCCAGCCCCTCGCCCTTGCTGGCGCCCTTTACGAGTCCGGCAATATCGACGAATTCGAGCTGCGTTGGCACGATCTTGGCAGAACCGGCAATGGCCGCGATCTTCTCCAGCCGCTCATCCGGTACGGCCACGCGGCCTACGTTCGGCTCGATTGTGCAGAATGGAAAGTTGGCCGCCTGCGCCGCCGCCGTCGCCGTCAGCGCGTTAAACAGAGTCGATTTGCCGACATTCGGCAGGCCCACGATTCCGCAGTTAAAACCCATATTCTACACTCCCCCCGCCGCTTCGGCCGGCTTCAAAAGCTGGTTGATCTTCTGTTCATAAACCTTGGGCCCGCCGGTTGCAATCAGCCCGCTATGTGCCGCCAGCGTTTCAAGCAGCGTTGCCAGCCATACATTATCCGTCTTGGCAAAATCGCTCAGGACATAGTTCGACACCATATCCCGGTCGCCCGGATGGCCAATGCCGATACGCACACGCCAGAAATCCGGTGTCCCCAAATGATCGCTGATAGAACTTAAGCCGTTATGACCTGCATTGCCGCCGCCCTGCTTGATTTTCACCCGCCCCGCCGGCAGGTCCAGCTCATCATGAAAAACCACAATGCGCTCGTGACTGATTTTAAAAAACTTGGCCGCAGCAGCCACGGACTGGCCGGAGTTGTTCATATAGGTCTGCGGCTTGAGCAGAACGGCCTTAACACCCTCCAGCGGCGCTTCGGACATTTGCGCCTGAAACTTGGAACGGAAGGCAGGAAAGGCGGTGAAATGCGCGGCAACGGCGTCGACCGTCATGAATCCAACATTGTGACGGTTGCCGCTGTACTTATTGCCGGGATTGCCCAGACCGACGAACAGCCAGGCCGTACCCGAGCCCAAATCTGAATCCGGCGATTTCTTTTTCAGGAGCTTCAGCATGATTTCCGTGCCACATAAAAAGAAACTGCGGAAAGCGGGGAAAGCGCATACGCTCCACGCTTTCCGCAGATTTCAGAATACAACTATTCCTTCTTGCCTTTGCCTTCCGCCGGCTTTGCGCCTGCAGCAGGTTTTCCACCAGCAGCCGGGGCAGCGGCGGCACCTTCGGCACCCGGAGCAGCAGCAGCTTCAGCAGCCGCGCCTTCGGCACCTTCAGCAGCCACAGGAGTTTCCTCGATAATGCGACGGGGCTCCATGATCGTCGCGATCGTGATGTCTTTTTTCACGTTCGGTGACGCACCGGCCGGGAATTTCACCTGGCTCAGCTTGACCGAGTCATGCAGCGCAAGACCACTCAGGTCGATGTCGATATGGTCCGGAATGTCCGTGGCCAGACAGACAACATCCAGCTGATGCTCGACGGCATTGAGAATGCCTTTTTCCTGCTGGATTCCAGGGCACTTGTCTTCGTTGATGAATTTCAGCGGAACCCAGACGTGCAGTTTTGTCTTGGGCGTAACGCGCAGAAAATCCACGTGCATGACGTTGTCCTTGACCGGGTGAAGCTGGACATCGCGGGCCAGGACCAGATGCTTTTCACCCGCGATTTCGAGAGCGCAAAGGCTGGTGTACATATGGCCTTTCAGATATTCCAGGTTCAGCTCCTTGGCCGGGAGCGAGAGGCTCAGCGGCGGCTTGCCGTCACCGTAAATGACACAGGGGATTGCATTTTCACGACGAAGCGCCCGAGCCACCCCTTTACCGGCTCTGTCGCGCTTTTCGCCTTTCAGCGCATAGTTTCTTGAAGACATGGTTCAAATCCTTGATTTAGTGGTTAAAACCCCAAGCCGACCTCCAGGGGTGCCGGTCATGGACGCCTGATAAAAGCCAGAAAATACATGAAAATTCAAGGAAATTATTTAAAGAGGGCCGAAATCGAGCGTTCCTCGCTGATGCTGCGGACCGCCTCCCCGATCAGGGGCGCCACAGTAAGCCGGGTAATGCGGGAAGAGGCCTCAACAGCGGGGGTTGCCGCAATCGTATCGGTGATGACCAGCTGTTCCATTTCCGAGTCCGCGATCCGGGCCACGGCACCGCCGGACAGAACGCCATGAACGACATAAGAATAGACTTCCTTGCCGCCATGCTCCTTCAGGGCCTTGGCGGCATTGCATAAAGTGCCGCCAGAATCGACGATATCGTCAACCATGACGCAGATTTTATCCTTCACATCACCGATGACATGCATAACCTCGGAAGTACCCGCCTGCTCCCGCCGCTTGTCGATGATGGCCAGGTCGGCATCCAGCCGCTTGGCCATGGCCCGCGCACGAACCACCCCGCCCACATCAGGCGAAACCATCACGAGATCCTTGCCTTTGAATCGGCGTTTCATATCGGGGATAAAGACCGGGCTGGCGATAAGGTTATCGAGCGGGATGTCAAAAAATCCCTGAATCTGCCCGGCGTGAAGCTCCATTGTCAGGACGCGGTCAGCGCCCGCCGATGTAATCAGGTTGGCGACAAGCTTTGCGGAAATCGGCGTCCGTGGGCCTGTTTTGCGATCCTGGCGGGCATAGCCGAAATAGGGCAGCACGGCCGTGATCCGGCGCGCCGAACCCCGGCGCAGGGCATCGATGGTGACCAGAAGCTCCATCAGATTGTCATTGGCCGGAAAGGACGTGGACTGCAAAACAAATACGTCCTGACCGCGCACATTTTCCTGAATTTCAACGAAGATCTCCATATCGGAGAAGCGGCGCAGGCTGGCCTGGGTCAGAGGAACTCCTACATGCGCGGAAATGGCCTCGGCCAGGGAACGGTTTGAATTTCCGGCAATCAGTTTCATGAATACGCCCGCGCTGAGATTTGATACCGGCAGACTATAGGAGAGACAGGCCAGTAAAATCAATCGCCTGATTTCAAAAAGCTATAGATACGTAAATAAAAGCAGGCGGCAGCTGGCCAGGCTTCAACGCTTAATGCAAATGGCGGAAATCTGACGGCCGTAATCGGCTTCCTGCCGGTGCTGGCTGCGCCTGTAGCTGAAAAAATCCTCTTCATTGAAGTAGGTATCAATCGCCCGGTCAGAAACTTTGCGTACACCCGCTTTTTTCAGGCTGTGAACCGCATATCCGGCCAGATTGAAGCGCAGCGCGCCCTGTCCAGCCGCAGATCGACGGCCTGTCGCCTTAAAAAGTTTCTGATTGGCCGGATCCTGCTTTATAAAAGTTTCCCTTAAATCCTCTTTCACCTCATAGGACTCGAAACCGATGCAGGGACCGATCGAAACAAAAAGGGATTTTGCCCCCACTCCGTGACGCCCGAAATTATCAACTGTCCGCCCGATTATATCGTCATGCGCTCCCCGCCAGCCGACATGGGCGACACCGATAACAGGACGACCGGATTCTTTTTTTCCATAGAAAATAATCGGCATACAATCGGCAGTCATAACGCCAAGGGCCAGACCCGGCACTTCCGTCACCATGGCGTCAGCCTCCGGCCGCTCGTCGAATCCCCAAGACTCCGTTACAGTCAGGCATTTGTTGCTGTGAACCTGCCGCAGCGTCAGAAGGGCGTCCGACACCACGCCCAGGGCGTTTGCCACACGCTGCCTGTTTTCGCGGATAGCGCCCATATCGTCGCCTGTGCCGAGGCCACAATTCAGACTGCTGTATATGCCCCGGCTTACGCCACCGCGCTTGCCGAAATAACCATGCACAATATCGTGCGACTTCACGCGGTTTGAAAAAATTTCATCACTTAGGAACATCTTAAAGACCTGCAAAATGAATGTTCTTATTATCGCACAAAGCCATTACCTTGAACAGGCTCCCCATCTGCTCCGGTGCCGTCAGCCTCTGCAGGGCCGATTTTATGTCACGGCGCTGATCCGCGGTTGCCTTCTTCTCCAGAGCTTCTGCCCGCTTTTGAATCCCCAGCATGGTCAGAAAAAGGCCCTGCCCGATTAAATCCGTTACAAAAACATTTTCACGCCGGGCACAGGTCCGCAATGACCCGAAATCCACATGTGCCGTAATATCGGAATCACCTATATGCTCAAGGACCGAGGACGGCCTTTGATCTCTGACAGCCTGCAACGTCTCTCCTTTTGCCGGCCCTTCATAGCCGTAATCTATTACAAGCGCAGCACCCCTCTGCTCCCTGATCAGCCGGCATAAATTGCCTGCGAAATCCTCCCGCTCCTTTGAGACTTCATGCCACGCTCCTGAAGGATCAGGTGGTGCCTCAAAATCCATGGATACTCTTTCATCAAAATAGAGACGGCCTGCACTATCGAGATCGATGACGCGCTCGCGCCAGACATCATTCGCGTACCTGTATTGCCGAACTGGCAGGGCGTCAAAAAACTCGTTGGCCACCGCTATGACAGGGCTGCCATAGGGAAGCGCCCTGATATCTGAAACCCATTCCACATCGTAGCCTGACAAAGCCTGTTTTTGCTTTTCCCTGAGGACCGGGCTTATCTCCAGCAGCACAATCCGCGCCGCCTGCTGAAAACCCGGCACACCGCGCGTGGCCCGCAGCGCATCCGCCATCAGCGTTCCCCGCCCCGGCCCGCATTCCAGGAGCATAAAGGGTGATGGCTTGTCCATTTTCATCCATGTATCCGCCATCCAGGCACCGATAAGCTCACCGAACATCTGCGATATTTCCGGCGCCGTGGTGAAATCGCCTTTTTTACCGAAGGGGTCGCGGGTCATGTAATAGCCATACTGGGGGTGGCTGAGCGCCAGCGCCATGAATTCCGCTATATTGACCGGGCCTTCAGCCATGATGCGGCGGCGGAGAAGTTCTTCCAGATGGTTCATGATTTTTTAAGCAGGCGCGGCCGCGCCAGCAGATACAGTCCGCCCAGAATCATGGGAGCGCAGAGCAGCTGTCCCATGGTAGCGACACCCAGGATAAAGCCGAGTTGCGGGTCCGGTTCGCGGAAAAATTCGACGATGATGCGCGATACAGCATAGCCGGTCAGAAATACGCCCGACAAAACCCCGGGCTTTTCCCTGAAGAATTTGACATGGGCCAGCCCGAACAGGAGCAGACCCAAAATCAACCCTTCCAGACCGGCTTCATAAAGCTGGCTCGGATGGCGCGGCTCAGGCCCTCCCTGCGGGAAGACGAACGTCCAGGGCACGGACCCCGGACGACCAAAAAGCTCACCATTAATAAAATTGGCGATGCGACCGAAAAACAGACCAATAGGCACGCAGCAGCAAACAATATCGGCCAGATCCAGGACCGGCAGCCGCCGCTTCCAGGCAAAGAGCAGCATGGCCAGGATTACGCCTGCCGCGCCGCCGTGAAACGACATGCCCCCATGCCAGACACGCAGTATTTCTGCTGGATTTTCCCAATAAGAACCTAACTGATAAAAAAGTATATAGCCGATGCGCCCGCCCAGAATGACCCCCAGCACGGCCCATGAAAGGAAATCATCTATGTCGTTTTTACCCAGAGGAACATTGTCCTCACGATTTTTAAGACCGGCAAGACGGAGCGCATAAACCCATCCCAGCAGAAAGCCGGCAAGATAGGCCAGCGCGTACCAGCGGATCTGCAGCGGGCCCACCGCCAAAGCCACCGGATCTATCTCGGGATATTTCAACGACATTATCCGGTTATCTGTATGCGTCTTCTTTGAGCATGAAATCCTGGACGTAGCGGCGCACGCCTTCTTCCAACTCAGTGAAAGGCTTCGTATAGCCTGCCTTGCGCAGTTTGCCGATGTCGGCCTGCGTATAATATTGATAGCGGTCGCTCAGTTCCTTGGGCATCTCGATATAGTTGATCTTCGTTGGCTTGCCCACGGCCTTGAAAACCGCATGAGCAAGATCATTGAAGCTGCGCCCCTTGCCTGAGCCGACATTGTACAGACCTGAAACCTTCGGATTCTCATAAAGCCACATCATGACATCGACGCAGTCCTGCACGTAAACGAAATCCCGGATCTGGCCGCCGTCCTTGTAATCGGCATTGTTCGAGCGAAACAGACGTGCGGACGCGCCTGCCGCCACCTGCGGCACCAATTTGCAGACGACGCTCATCTGCTCCTTCTTGTGGTATTCGTTCGGCCCATAAACGTTAAAAAACTTCAGGCCCGCCCATTGCGGCGGTGCCCTTTCCTGTACCTTGTCGGGAATGCCGTGAATGATCCGGCTGATGCGGCGGTCGAACAGGTGCTTAGACCAGCCATATGGATTCATGGGGCGCAACAATGACAGCGCCTCCGGCGTATCGTTGTCCTGGAATCCCTCATGGCCGTTGCCATAGGTCGCCGCCGAGGATGCATATATAAAGCGCACATTCTTTTCAGCGCACCACATCCACAGCCGGCGCGACAGCGTAAAATTATTTTCGATGATCAGATCGGCATCCCATTCCGTAGTCGAGGAGATAGCCCCCATGTGAAAAATGGCTTCTATGACCTCGCCGTGCAGATCGAGATACCGCATAAGATTTTCCGGCCTTACGATATCCCGGATTTCCCGCTTGGCGATGTTACGCCATTTGTCGTCGCTGCCCAGCGTATCGCAAATGACGATGTTGTTATGGCCCTTTTCATGCAGACCGGCCGCCAGATTGGAGCCCAGAAAACCCGCACCGCCTGTAATAATGATCATTGCTTCCCCGTAAGATTCGGTAAAATTAAGACGCTGAATTCCTGACTCAAGAGAGTATGCCCCCCATTGACCCCAGACAAGGCAAAAGACTCGGCAAAAACGGGGGAAAACGGGATAAATGGCAGGTCTTTATTATCCACAGGGCCGGACAGGGAAAATCTTGCGCGTGCCGGGGAGTCCTGCTACTGACTCCGAATATTCACGGAAAACGGCAAATGGCTCAGGATTCCAAAATTCGGGATGATATTACGAACATCGCTACCGGCGCCCTGGACATTCTGGGCGGCCTCAGCCGAACCATTCGCGAAGATTTGAAAGTACGGGTGGACGACTGGGCGACACGGATGGATCTGGTTCCGCGCGAAGATTTCGACCGGGCCATGGCCATGATCAATGCCCTGCAGCAACGAGTCGCCAATCTTGAATCTGCCGGCAAGACAAAAACCGGGACTACCGCCGGCGCAAAGCCCGCCAGCAAGAAGAAAGCTAAAAAAGCCGCATGAGCGAGAGTTTTGAAATATTCGAAGACGTCAGCAACCCTCTCGACAGCGTCGAGGATATCCTTCAGGGTAATGAGATGGTCTTTAGCCGCCCGAACCCTGATGAACTGACGGTTCAGATCAGCGGCGAACAGTCTTCCTATAAAATCACATTTCTGTGGCAGGAAGAATACAGCGCCATGCAATTCTTTTGCGAACTTGACATCTTTATTCCGCAAGAGCGCCGCGATCTTATGGCCCGCGCCATGCGCACAATCAATGAAAAACTTTGGCTGGGCCACTTCGACTGTCCCGACCATACTTCCACGCCCTGTTTTCGTCATACCAGCTTGTTCCGCGGCTGGACACACACGTCCGGGGCCGAGCATGTCGAGGATTTAATCGACATCGCCATCGCGGAATGCGAGCGGCACAGCGCTGTTTTCAGCATGCTGGCTTCGCCGCTGCCGCTTGAAGACGCTCTGCTATCCCTCGCCCTGACCGACGGGGCGGGGAAAGCCTGAGACCATGGGCGGCGCTCCCATCACCGGCCGTCACGATCCCCTGAATATCACGCTGATAGGCTGCGGCAGGATGGGCAGCGCCCTTTTGCGCGGCTGGCTGGAATCCGGCATCAGCAAAAAAATAAGCATCGTGGAGCCGCAGGGCCTTCCGCATGAATTTGACGCTTACGTACCTGACACCATCAGCCATTATAAGGACATAGCCGGATTGGCCGCGCAAAGAACAGGCAGCGACGTATACATGATCGCTACAAAACCCCAGATCATGACCGATGTCTGCCAGGCCCTCTCAAAACAACTGCCCCCCAAGGCGCTGGTTATCTCCATCGCCGCGGGACAAAGCCTAAGCACCCTTGAAAGCCGTCTCGAAAAAAACCTGCCTGCGGTGCGGGCGATGCCCAATACCCCCGCCGCCATTGGCAAGGGAATCACAGTGGCCATTGCCAACAAGTCGGTATCCGCAACCCAGAAACAGCAGGCTGAAATTCTTCTGAAGGCCGGGGGCGCTGTTGCCTGGGTGGATGATGAATCCCTGATGGATGCCGTCACTGCTCTGTCAGGCAGTGGTCCGGCCTATGTTTTTCTTCTGATCGAGACGATGGCCAAAGCCGGAGAGGAAGCCGGTCTGCCCGCCGCTCTCTCCATGATGCTGGCGCGCCAGACCGTTATAGGAAGCGCCGCCCTGGCTGAAACTGAAGGCGGAACATCCGCCGAAAATCTGCGGCATAGTGTCACCAGTCCCGGCGGCACAACGGAAGCAGCACTTAAGATACTTCTGCAGGAAAGCGGCTTGCAGAGCCTGATGACACAGGCGATCGCCAACGCCACGGCGCGGGGGCGTGAACTGGGCAAAGCCTGAGCGCCTTAATTAAAACCGATTATTTTCCGCCGCCGGCGCGTCCCGTTGTGCCAAGCCCTATATCCTTGGCCAGCTTGCTGCGCTGCTTGGCGTAGTTGGGCGCCACCATGGGGTAGTCGGCGGGAAGGCCCCACCGTTCTCTGTAAGATTCAGGAGTCATGTCGTAAGCCGTCTTCAAATGACGCTTGAGCATTTTCATCTTCTTGCCGTCTTCAAGGCAGATAATATAATCGGGCGTAACCGATTTTTTGATCGGCACCGCGGGCTGCGGACGCTCCGACATCCCGGCATTGTCTACATTCAGGTTCGCCATCGTCCGGTATATTTTCTGAATCAGGCCGGGAATGTCATCGGCAGGCAACTGGTTATTGGCCAGGTGCGCGGAAACAATGTCTGTAGTCAGGGCCAGCAGGCTTTGATGATCTTTGGGTT
Source organism: Alphaproteobacteria bacterium (assembly GCA_025451095.1). GTDB lineage: Bacteria > Pseudomonadota > Alphaproteobacteria > Micavibrionales > Micavibrionaceae > JACQIJ01. The sequence goes on along the minus strand of JANWLB010000070.1, from coordinate 9,744 downwards.
CGCTCATGTATTTCCTACCTCTTTGCTGCAAAGAACAGCATTTATCTCACATCTTGGCAAGAAAAACCTGCCCTGAATTAACTTAATACAGTGAATTACATGCGAACGATTACTTATTACTGCCTGTTGTCCCCGGCTTTCTTTTAGGCACGCTGACATCCGCCTCCCGCAGATAAAGCGGCTCAGGCACCAATAAAGCGGCGGCCGGATCGTAAATCGCGGCGGCCCGGCGCGCCAGAATACAGGGATCAGCAAGTTCATAGCCGTCCTTGAATCGCCAGCTGGAAGAAACCTCTCCGCTGCCGCGAAATCTCTCGAGTGCATCGCCAATGAAAAGAATTTTATGTTTCCCGTACGCCGATTCAATCGCCCTTCGTGACAGCGCCTGCGGCATACCAAGATCCTGCACAGATGAATCAAAAATCTGCAGATAGAAATCCTCGCGCTTGGTCTCGAGCAAAACGGCAAGCCCCTCCCCGGATTCCAGTTTTCCGCTCTCAAAAAACTGATGGGCAAGAACAGAGAGGGTCGTAACACCGATAACCGGCTTGCTCAAAGCAAGAGCCAGAGCACGCGCGCTTGACAGCCCGATGCGCAAACCCGTAAACGCCCCTGGACCGGAGGTTACGCCAATAAGATCAATATCCGAAAACGCCAGACCTGCCCTGTCGATAACTCTTTGCACCATGGGAATGAGCTCTTCCGACTGACCGCGATTCATCGGCACGGATTCTGAAACACAGGACTTTGCATTAACACCACAAACAGCAACGGAACAACCTGCCATTGCCGTATCAAGAGCCAGTATGCGCAAAGCTGCCGGCATCAGAGAATTTCACAGGCATCATCAAAGGAAAGGCGTGGCTGGCGCGGCTTGAGACCCGTCCGGTCGCCATAGCCAATATTGCACAGAAAATCGACCTCGACCCCGCCCTCCGGAAAGAACTCTTTCCTGACGCCTTCCTTGTTAAAGCCGGACATCGGCCCGCAATCAAGACCCAGGGCACGCGCCGCCAGCAACAGATAAGCGCCCTGCAGCGTGCCATTGCGCCGTGCCGTCGGCTCGATCTGCGGAGCATCATTTTCAAACCATTTACGAAGATTTTTTCCTGGTGCCAGAAAATCCATGTGTTCATAGAATTTGAGATCGCAGGCAATAACGGCCGTGACAGGCGCCGTCATTGTCTTTTCAACATTCCCTGAATCCAGATGCGGCTTTAGCCTTTCCTTGGCGCTCGCGGATTTGACAAACACTACCCGCGCCGGACAGCAATTCGCGCTCGTCGGGCCCAGCTTGAAAAGATCGTACATGGCCCTGATCAGAACGTCGGAAACATCCTGCTTTTTCCATGAGCGGAGCGTTCGCGCCTCCCTGAAGAGTATATCCAGGCTCCGGTCATCTAAAATCCTGCTTTCAGCCGTCATTTTGCCCTCGTTTTATGCCATTTTGACTGTAGGATTTTTATTAAAAAGGTCAATGCAGAGATCAGATTGGCATTTTACATGAATATGGCTATAGTCGGCTTCGCATGAACATCCCGCGCCGCTTTTTACAGACAATCCTCGCACTTCTGCTTTTGACCGGAAATATCGTGCCGGCAGCAGCGCAGGAAACTGTTCCCCAGGATTCCTCGGCGGCCGTTATTTTCGCCTACCAAAGTATTGGCGATACAGAATACCAGGCCGGCAGCATCACGGCGGACAAGTTCCAGGATCATATCAATGAGCTTATGAAGGGCGACTACAACTTTATCTCCCTGCCAGACCTCGTAGACGCTCTCAAACAGGGAAAGACCCTGCCACCCTATACCGTGGCCCTGACCTTCGATGGCACCTACCGTACCGTACTTGAAAGCGGCATTCCCCTGCTCCTGAAAAACAATATTCCATTTACGGTATTTGTCTCGACAGATTATCCCGATCGCAACGATATGGAATACATGAGCTGGGGCGATCTGAAGAAGCTTTCCCATCAAAAGCTGGTGACTCTTGGGCTTCACCCCGCCAGCTATATACGCCTGAGCTCCGCGCGAGACGAGGATATCCGCCTCCAGCTCAACAAGGCCCGGGCTTGCCTCCGTGAAACTCTAGGGGTCGAGGCCACGTTGTTCTCCTACCCGTTCGGGGAAATGAATAATCGCTACAAAGCAATTGTCGCCGACTCGGGATTTGAAGCTGCTTTCGGCCAGCAATCGGGCGTCGCCTATTCGGGAACGGATTTGTACAACATTCCCCGCTTCACAATGACAGAAAATTACGGCGATCTTGACCGTTTTCGCCTCGTGGCCAGGGCCCTGCCGCTGCCTGCAGCCGATATCGAGCCGCGAGATACCATTCTGAGCCCTGAAAACCCGGCTATCGGATTCACTGTCGACGGCGCACTGGCAGGCGGGATAAAAAAAATGTCCTGCTTTTTGTCCGGTCAGGGAAAAATTGATTTCGAGACAATCGGAAAAAGCCGCATAGAAATGCGCATAAGGGAAAATTCCGAGGATACTCGTCCGCGCATCAACTGTACCATGCCGGCAACCGTTCCCGGAGGCGACCCGCAGGATCAGCGCTGGCGCTGGCTGGGGTTTCTTTTTTCGACGCCCGGCGCGCAGAATCAGGATGGCCAGCCGGATTCAGACATAGACAGAGATCCAGACCAGAAAAACATCACGTCGGATTAGAAGTTCAGAGGAGCCCTTCTTCTACAGCGCGCACTTCGACAACTTCCGGCACGTAATGGCGCAGCATGCTCTCGATGCCGTTCTTAAGCGTGACCGTTGCGCTGGGGCATCCTGAACAAGCGCCCTTCATGCGGAGATAGACAATGCCGTCATCGAAACGGACAAAATTTATATCGCCGCCATCAGCCGCCACAGCAGGCCGTACCCGCGTATCCAGAAGCTCGATAATCTGCAGCGTGATCTCATCCCGTTCGTGCGGAGCCGCATCCTCCGTCCCGTCATCTGCGCCGCCCAATTCAATCACCGGCAGACCGGAAACAAAGTGCTGCATGATCTCGCCCAGAACGAGGGTGCGCAGGAACGACCATTCAGTACCCGGCTCCCGGGTCACGGAAATGAAGTCAGAGCCCAGAAATACACCCGCCACGCCGGGTATGGATAAAATCCTTTGCGCCAGCGGCGAGCGCGCGGCCTGTCCAGGCGATCTGAACTCAGCCGTGCCCCTTACCATCACGGGCTGCCCGGGAAGGAATTTCAACGTATCAGGATTTGGTGTCTGTTCGGTTTGAATAAACATGGTGCTCTGTTCCTCGTATATGAGGCCACCGCACAAAAAAATCAAGTAATGGCGTCGATTTTTTTTGGATCCAGATGTCCGGGAACGACCACGATCGGCACCCGCAGACGCCCCAGCCCTTTGCCGGTAAAATGGCTGACCAGCGGGCCGGGGCCTGTCGGGTGCATCCCGCCGCCCAGGATCAGCATGCGAATAGCCATATCCTCGTTAATGACGTCCACCAGTGAATCCGCCCTGCTCCCCTCGCGTATATAGATGCCGGGACACTGCCCGGTCAGCTCATGGACTTTGCGCGCGTTATTAAGGACACGGCGCTCCGCCTCCGCGCGCAATTCCGTACGGATTTTTTCCTCAATCTGCGGCCAGTGCTGAAAATCCTCGATCGTAATGACGTGCAGTATACAAACATGGCCCCGGTTCAGGCGGGCCAGCCGCGCTGCATAACGAAGCGCCAGGTTAAACTCGTCAGTCTCATCGGCCACAACGAGATAAACGCCGCCATCGCCCCGCCGCCCCTTTGCCGGTACACCAGCCGTGTCTTGCTGCGTTGTTTCGCTCAAGCTTTAATCCCTCCGCAGGAACGTGTGCGCCGCCAGTCCCGCCATAACTGCCATAAAAACGGCGGTAAGGCCATAGGCAAGGCCTTGGTTGTAGGCAAACTGAAGAACGCGGGCGCTGAATCCGACCTGCGCCACGCGCAACTGTGTTTTGTGTGAATCAATGATTTCCCCGTCACGGAACAGATATGTCGTTATGGTGTAATTTCCTGTCGGCACATCGGCAGGGAAATAAAATTCTGTGCGAAAAAAATTCTCGCTCAGGAAAGTGATGTTTTTCTGATTGAGAGGAAAATGACCTTCCGTCTGCTTGTTGCGGATTAGCGCCTCACGAAAGCGCCCCAGCGTCTCTTCGTCCTCCCAGCCCGGCGCAACAAAGTGCAGCGAGTCAAAGCCTATCCCCTTCGCCTCCAGCGTCGCCGGGGACGCCAGGCGGCTCTCCGGCCGGCTTAAGGCAAAATCATAATACACGGGAACATCATCGAAAGTCACCGACTTGCGGTTCAGCCACACACCCATCACGGGGTCCTTGCGCCGTACAACCATCTCGCGCTCAGGCCCTCTCACGACCACGGCAATGTCGCCCGCCTGCTCACGCACGCCAAACACCGAGAGACGCGCACCGTTAAAGCCGGTGGTAATGTCAATATGTCTCTCAGCCAGATCGACGGTCAGGAGCCGCCCGTTTTCAGCGCCACCCGGCACAGGCCACAACAACAGCGAAAAAACGAACAGCACAAAAAGGCGCGGGCGCTTTATCATCTGACCTCCGTCGTATAGACGTCGGCTGGATGGATGAACAACTGGGCAGAAAGCTCGAAACTGACAAGCAGCAGAAGCGTGGCCAGCAAAAACCGCGCATAGACGGCCGGAATCTTGCGCGCGAACCGCACGCCTGCCTGCGCGCCGATCGCCGCTCCGGTAATCAGGAAAAACGCCAGCACCAGATCGACCGTGTGGCTTGTAACAGAATGCAGGATCGTCACGAACATACTTGTGAGCATGATCTGGAACAGCGACGTACCCACCGCCATGAGTGTCGGCATGCCCAATATGTAGATCATGGCCGGAACGAGGAAAAAACCACCGCCAACGCCCATACCGGACACAAGAAGACCACCTACAAAACCTATGCCCGCCGGGACAAAGGCGCTGACGTGAAGGCTCGACCGGGGAAATTTCATCTTGTGTGGCAGACGCTCGAATAAGGGCCGCTGACAGAACGGCAAAGTCTCCGCTTTTGGTTTGGCCTTGCGCCAGACGGACTCGAAACTCTCGAAGAGCATCAGGGCGCCCATACCGCCCAGCATGACAATGTAAAGTACGGGAATGACAATATCGATCTGGCCAAAATACTGCAAAATCCTAAAGATCAGCATGCCGAAAATCGCACCGGGCAGGCTTCCCGCCAGCATGACGCTGCCCATTTTCGTATCAACATTGCCGCGCAGGAAATGCCCCAGCGTTCCCGTAAGGCTGGATGCCACCAGCTGGCTGACTTGTGTGCCTACCGCGATGGCGGGCGGCAATCCCATGAAAATCAGAAGTGGTGTGGTCAGAAATCCGCCGCCAACACCGAAAACACCGGACATGAATCCGACAAGGCCGCCCAGAAGCAAAATTGCCTCGCCCCGTACAGCCATTTCCGCGATGGGCAGATAGACCTGCATAATTCACAAACACTCAAAGTGCAGCATATGGCCTGGAAAAAGGCAGAGGGCGTCAGGAAAACGCCCGGAGCTCAGTACAGAACCGAATCGTCGCCTTCAGCGCCCTTGAACTGGATGCGGGGGTCATCCATGAAGTCACGGTAGTTGCCCACATACAGCTCATGGTAGGCCTTGTTGAAGTCGATGGAGTGCGCGATGCTCAGGAAGCGCCCCTTCCACTGGTCAAACGCATCGGCATGGGCCGAGCACTCCAGAACATAGACCTCGCCGTTATAGAGGGCGGCAGACATCAGCGCCTTACGATCCATGAAGGGACCGGGAACCGGACTCTGGTAACCGGCAATGGCATAACCAGCGTAGCCGCGCCCGAGACCGGCGGAATCCTGCATGTTGTAAATCTGATGATTGTCATATTCCTGAAGATAGTTATCCCAGAAACTCAGGCTGAAATCGATCTTCTGGATGGCTGAGTTGAAACGCTGCGGATAGATCAGGTGCCGCCCGTCTTCCCAGCCTCTGACGCGGCAGGAAGCCTGCGCCCGCCCCGAAGGCGGCATGATGGTCAGGATATCGTTGTGATCGGCATTGCTGACCCTGTGCCAGGTATCGGGAAACGACAGCGAAAGGCCTGTCTTGACGTCACGCCAGACGAAGTAATCAGCATGAGCCGTCCCCGCCGTCAGGCAGGCTCCCAAAAGTACAAAAAACGAAAGAAAGACAGTGATTTGATGGCGCATAGCTGAAAAAGACCCCGGAGTGAATCCTGCTCTTATTGTGCCATCTTGCCAGCCAAATGCAAAGAAGTAGTTAAACGCTAATAAATGCTTGCATTTGCATGGCCGGGCCTGTACAAAATGCACTGTTTTTAACCCGTAAAAATGACAAACGGGCCGCTGGCTTTAGAAAAAAAGCCAATTTCGGGCTCTGATAAGGGAAAGGAATAGTACCATGAACACGCTTCAGAAATTTGAAGCCAAGGAACTGAAAAAGGTATCTCAGAACAAGCAGATACCTGAGTTTTCTCCGGGCGACACCCTGATCGTCAATCTGAAGATTCGCGAAGGTGACCGCGAGCGTATCCAGGCTTATGAAGGGGTCTGCATCGGCCGCGCCGGCCACAGCAGTCTGAACGCCAACTTCACGGTACGTAAAATCAGCTACGGCGAAGGTGTCGAGCGGGTATTCCCCCTCTACAGCCCCAGCATCGACAGCATCGAGCTCGTCCGCCGCGGTTCCGTCCGCAGGGCGAAACTGTACTATCTGCGCGACCTCCGCGGTCGTTCAGCCCGTATTTCCGAGCGCACCTCTGGCCACGGCTTTGAGGGCGAGGGCGAAGATATGACCTCGCAGGCCGCCGCGCCGAAGGCCGACAAGCCGAAGAAGGCTGCCGCTGAAAAGCCGGCTGCCGAAAAGGCTGAAAAAGCTGCCGCCAAACCGGCCGCCAAGAAAAAGCCCGAAGGCGCCAAAAAGAAGGAATAGCGTTACAGCCCGGCTGGCTGACGCTTCTCCCCATACAGATCGAGTATGAACGCGGCCGCCTGCGCCGAAGGCGCCTCGCCGCCCGCACCACGCAAACTGTCTTTCAGGCGAACGAAAGCCTGCCTTTGCGCCGCTGCCTCCGCCGTCGCGCCTTCAAGTAAAGGTTCAAGAAAAAGTCCAATCTTCTCCGCCGTGCACTCCTGCTGAAGACATTCCGGCACCACCAGCCGGTTAAGAAGAATATTGCCCAGATGCGCGTAAGGCGCCTTGATCCGCCAGCGGATCAGACTCCAGCTTAAAAGGCTCATCCGGTAACCAATCACGTGCGGCACGCCTGCCACCGCCAATTCCAGTCCGATCGTGCCGGACGTAGCCACAGCGGCATCGAGAGCGGCGAAGACATCCCCCTTGCGCTGAAAATCCGTCACAACATGCACCGGACACGGACTGTCCTGCAAAAGCGCCCGCACCTTTTCTTCAAGATGCGGCAGTGTGAGACACAAAATATGCGCTTCCTTTTTATGCGCCACAGTCTTAAAAGCCGCCGCCCGCAGCACGGGTCCCGTGCGCTTCAGTTCGCCTTTGCGGCTGCCGGGAAAAAAACCCAGCACCGGCGCATTCGCGGGAATCCCCAGCCGGGCACGCAGGGCGCCGCCATCGGCATCGTCAAGCCCCGCCTCCAGAACCGGGTGACCGCAGAACCGGGCCTTCAGTCCTTCCTTCAAAAAATAAGGCGGCTCGAAAGGAAACAGACAAATCAGCCCGTCATAGAGCCTTGCTATCTTGGCCGCCCGTTTCGGACGCCATGCCCAGACCGTCGGCGCCACGTAATGAACCATCAAAGGCAGGCTTTCCATCCTGCGGCGCAGTTTACGAACGACACGAAAGTTAAAGTCGGGTGAATCAATCGTCACGAGAATATCTGGTTTCTCCTGTTCCAAAACCTCTCCCGTCTGCCGCATACGCTTCAGGATTTTTCCGAGGCTTGGCAAAACTTCGGCTACGCCCATCACAGAGATGTCCTCGACAGAAAACAGGGACTCCAGACCTTCGGCTTTCATGGCGGCGCCGCCCACACCCGAAAAGGAAACACCTGAAACATTTCCGTACCGTGATTTCAGTGCCTTCATCAGGCGCGCGCCCAAAAGATCGCCCGACGCCTCGCCCGCGATGATAAATACGCGCAGTGGACCGGACTTAGACGGCATGATCTTTGCGTGTCAGATCCAGGGCGATGACAAATATTTTATACCTGTCGGCCAACTGGGCCACGCCTTGCGGATCGAGCATCAGGCTGTGCCCTGCCTGAACCACAATCCCGCCGAACCCGGCCTCCGCGCACAGCTGTACCGTGTCGGGTCCAATAGCCGGCAGATCAAGATCACGGTCCTGTCCCGGCTTGCAGGTCTTGACCAGTACGCCCCCCTGCCCCTTGCGGCGATAGGCTGAACATCGGCGTATCAGTTCGTCCGTGCCCTCCACGCCTTCCACGCCCAGAACGATGCCTTCCTGCACGATCACAGACTGACCGACATCAAAGCGGCCAATGGCCTGCGATATTTCAATGCCCCGCTCAATGTCACGCCAGTCTGATTTTTTCGGCTTGATGCGGCCAATCGCGCCTTCGGGCGTCAGAAGGCCGCTGGCAAATTCCTGTATACCGTGCAAAATAAACCCGTCACTCTCCAGCTCCTTGCGTACAGCCTTCAGCAGGCCGTCATCTCCCAGCGCCCGCCAGCCCAGCCTGGCAAAAAACCGCGCCGTGCGCAGATCGGGGCGCAGCTCGGCAATGCTGGGTCTGCGGATCGAGCCAATCATCACCAGATCGCGGATGTCATGAGCTTTCAAAGTAGAGATCGTTTGGCCGGCCGCACCCAGGCGGACGTATAAATGATTGCGCCCGGCCATGAGTGACCGGTCGGTCTGTCCCTCAAAGCCAACGACGAACACTTCGATACCTGCCATGTCACAGGCTGCAAGCAGGCGTGCTGGCAGATTGCCGGCACCGGCAATGACACCCAGAACTTTTATATCTTTAAGGCTGCTCAAGCGGCTTTTCGCGGCGGCTGACATAAGGGAAACCTTGTCTTGCTTCGGGCAAAACTGACGATTTCGGTCACAAGGGACTGATCCGAAAAATCGCGCTCGACGCTCTCCAGCCGCTGCTCCAGCGTTCCCTCGTCACCGAAGAGCTGGTTAAAGGCACGCTGCAAAGTTCTGATTTCATCCTTGGTGAATCCCCGGCGCTCCAGCCCGATCAGGTTGAGCCCCGCCAGAAACGCACGTTCTCCCTTAACGCGGCCGAAAGGAATGACATCATTCTCTACCGCTGACATACCGCCGATCACGGCATGCGCCCCGATCCGCACAAACTGATGCACGGCCGCCAGACCACCGATTACCGCGTGGTCGCCGACTGTCACATGCCCGCCGAGCGTGGCGTTGTTCGCCATGATGACATTGCTGCCAATCTGGCAATCATGCGCGATATGACACGCCATCATGAACAGGCCGTTATCGCCGACGGTCGTTTTCATGCCGCCGCCTTCAGTACCCGGATTCATGGTTACATGCTCACGGATCGTATTGTTCTTGCCGATAATCAGCTCTGACGGTTCGTTGCCGTATTTCAGGTCCTGCGGCGCATGGCCAAGGGAAGCGAAGGGATAGATGCGCGTGCCCGCGCCTACTGTCGTCCGGCCCGCCATAACGACGTGGGAATGCAGCGTGACGTCATCGCCCAGGCGAACATGCGGCCCCACGTGGCAGAACGGTCCTATGGCCACGTT
>JANWLB010000069.1 GCA_025451095.1 Alphaproteobacteria bacterium | reverse complement strand
TTCGATCAGGCTCTTGTACTGGCGTACCTGTCCCATGTTCGACTCGCGTACGCGCTTGATCAGTACATGTATGAGCGTCAGTACGGAACTGTCGTCGATCAGGCCGAATTTCTGCTCGAGCTCATGCGCGGCGATGACCGCGACGGTCGTATCCGTCAGGGCCCGCACCGTGGCCGAGCGCTCATCATGCTCGATCAGGCCCATTTCGCCGAAAATCTCCCCTTCGCCCAGCGTGGCGACGCGAACCTCCAGCGAATTATCTTTGATAAGGACTTCCACCTGGCCTTTTTCGATATAGCAGGCGCGGTGGCCCATCGTACCCTGTTCGACGATGGTCTGGCCCTTGTAATAGACGCGCCGGTCCAGAATGCGCGGCATGTGCGGTTCGAGATCCCGCCGCGGATCAAGCTGATTTTGATGCTGCATGTTACCCACCCGGTTTACTGTTACGGGGTGCGATTGTGAATTGCTTCACATTTTTTTGCCGAAGAGGCACCCTCATATAATAATTTTACCACTATACTTTGGCGCAGGAATGTAACGGGAATCACTATTCATGCAGTTTTTTCAGCCCCGATCCCTCATGCCGCGATTGAAGATTTTTGAAGGGGGCTGTCAAATTGCGCCGCGAAAGGATAAAATCTTCCGCAGAGGAAGGTTGGTTATTATGAGAAAGCTGCTGGCTTTTTTTATCGCGGTCTTTCTGGTTTTGCCGGTGACGGTCCGGGCCCAGGATAATGCTCAGGGAGCCGAAAGATTTTATGTGCCGCTGCCCTATGGCACCGATTTTACCGATGGGCAGATTATTGATCTTCTTGAAAAAATTGCTCCACCACCGGTATCACTGACCGGCGCGCTTGAGGCGCAGGAAAAGGAAAAGCCCATTCTGGCGGCAAAAGTGGTCCGTTTCATGGTCAGTGAGCGCAAGCAGACGATCAATGATCTGCACGCGCTTCTGTCCCAGCTTTACAGCCGTGATCTGGATATTATTTATGACGCCGGGCAATGGAGCAACAATCAGCGGGGACTGTCCGATGCCGGCGCGGAGGCCGGGCAGATGCAGCAGGCGGCTCTGTCCATGCCGGCGCAGGCCAATGCTATTATCGATGACGAAGCGCAGGCCATAGAAGAATTTTTAACGGAATCGGTGCGGTCGGAAGACCGGCAGGCCATCGCCGATCAGGTAATGGACAATGAAGCGGCTTTGAAAACAGCGCTTCTGGAAATGTTCAAGGTTCGGGTTTATTACTTCGAAGGACTGCGTGGCCTGACCAATATCCTGATGTCGCGCCGGGATTCCTATTACATCGACAACGGCAGGCTCTACATGATGCCCAATGGCGATGTAAAGCCGAATTTCCTGCAACTGGGCGCTGCCATCAATGAAAGCCGGAAAGCTGAAAAAACAGCCACGGAAAATCTGGCGGGCCTGTATGCGGCCTATGCAGCGCTTTGCGAAAATCTGCTGCAAAAAGGGCTGGAAGAACCTCTTCCCGCTGAAAAGCCGGAATCCGGCGCATCGGGTAAGTCGGATAAGAAAGCTCCGGCCGATAAGGCGCCCGCGGAGGACAAGGACTGATTTCGGTGCCTATCCATTTTTTTGTGGCATTGCCCCCTGTTTTAGGCTACAAAAGCGCTATTCCCCGACAATATGGATCGTATAGACTCTGGCACAACGCGCCGAAGACACGAACCTTTGCCGGGAGAATCAGAAAGATACGGAGAGAGAAATGGCTCGGTTTTCACCCATTGAATATTTCCGCCAGGTCAGAGCCGAGATCGGCAAGATCACTTGGCCGTCGCGCAAGGAAACGGTGATCAGCACAACGGCTGTGTTCGTCATGGTTTTTTTGGCCGCCATCTTTCTGTTCGCCGCCGACCAGGTTATGTCGTTCCTGGTGCGGCATATTCTGGAACTGGGTATGTAAGGGCTTAGATGAGGTCGAACATGGCAAAACGTTGGTATGTACTGCATGTCTATTCAGGCTTTGAAGGCAAGGTGGCCGAGGCCATCAAGGACAAGGCACTCAAGCAGGGACTCGATGACCGGGTTGAGGAAGTGATGGTTCCGACCGAAGTCGTCGTGCAGGCCCGTCACGGCAAGCGCACGAACACCGAGCAGAAATTCTTTCCGGGCTATGTGCTGGCCAAGCTCGATCTCAATGACGAGGTCTGGCACCTGATCAAGAATACGCCCAAGGTTACCGGTTTTCTCGGCGCGGGCAACAAGCCCTCGCCGATCAGCGAACGCGAGGCCGAGCGCCTGATCAAGCAGATCCAGGAAGGCGTTGACCGTCCGCGCCCGAGCGTCGTTTTCGACATCGGCGAGGAGGTCAAGGTTGCCGACGGGCCGTTTGCCTCTTTCAACGGCGTGGTCGAGGAAATCGACGAGGAAAAAGGCCGCCTCAAGGTCTCCGTGTCCATTTTCGGCCGCGCCACGCCGGTCGATCTGGAATACGGACAGGTCGAGAAACTTTAGGCCGGAATTTTATTGACATATTGAAAAATTTCATGATACAACCGGCTTGTTGCTAACAAGCAGGAGAATTTCGTATGCCCGGTTTTGCCGTATTTTTAAATATCAAGGCTCTCGATGATGAAGGTCTTCACAGGGTGGCTGACGATTTTGCCGCAGCTGGGGCAACCAATTTTCGTGCGATGGGTGATCGCATTGTGAATATTGATCTCGATGACGAAAGCAAGGCCACTGAACTCAAGGACAAGGGTTACACCTTGATGTCCGGGCGCCTTAAGGCCTTGGTGTTTTAGGAGGAATCATGGACAGGGTGGTTTTTGAAGATATCAGCAAGGAACGCGGCGGTCCGCGGGGCGTTGTCTCGGCGGCGTATAGCATGAGCTTCCGCGAAGCGCATGACAGCGGCAAGGCGGTGCTGGGCATGGTGTTCAAGGATGCTTCATTGGAAGTAGTCTGCACGCAGGCCGATGTCGGCGAAATGCAGGATCTGGCCCGGCGTGAAAAGCTCGGCCACAGCGGGACTATGGCGACTCTTGACCGGACGGCGGACGCAATAGTTGAGCAAATGAAATATCCGGGTCCAGTCCGGTAATCTGGCTCATCAGCACAGGAAGATATCTATGGAACAAAACGACAATGACAGTGCTCCGAAAGAAAACACCACAAAAACATCCGTAACGTCGGCATTTCCCACGCCCGCACCCTTCAACCCGACCAAAGTTGACGGATATGGACGCAATGTTTCGGACTGGATCGAGGTTAACGGCAAACTTAGGCCGCATCCTTAAAGATACAGGACTTAATATTTGAAAGCGGCGGCCCTCGAAGCTGCCGTTTTTACTTGATTTTTCTCACTAAAATCCCTTAATGTGCGCCGTCCCGGATGGTCCGGGACAAGGCTGTGGAAGGTTATCCGGCAAAAAACAAGCCAGCCGGAGCCGTACCACGGAACCTTCATAAATCTTCGACTCGACGGCGCGTCAGCGCCGGTTGACGGCGAAGACAAAAAAGGAGGCAACAATGGCAAAGAAAATAACAGGTTATATCAACCTGATCGTTCCGGCGGGTTCCGCAAACCCGTCACCGCCCATCGGCCCGGCTCTGGGTCAGCAGGGCGTCAATATCATGGAGTTCTGCAAGTCGTTCAACGCCAAGACCGAAAAGATGGAAAAGGGCATGCCCATTCCCGTCGTCATTACGGTGTTTGAGGACCGCTCCTTCAACTTCATCATGAAAACGCCGCCGGCGAGCTACTTCCTGAAGAAGGCGGCAAAAATTCCAAAAGGATCAGGCACGACCAGCAAGGAAGTGGTCGGCCGCGTCACCAAGACGCAGGTCCGCCAGATCGCGCAGGAAAAACTGGTCGATCTCAATGCCAACGATGTTGAGGCCGGCATGAAGATCATCGAAGGCACCGCCCGTTCCATGGGCATCGAAGTGGTGGAGGGCTGATCATGAGCAAAGCCAAGAAAATGAAGGCCGCTTACGGCAAGGTTGACCGCGAGAAATTCTATGTGGTCGAAGATGCTGTGAAAATCCTCAAAGACTGCGCCAAAGGCCGCAAGTTCGACGAAACGGTCGAACTGGTGTTCAACCTGGCGATCGATCCCAAGCACGCCGACCAGATGGTGCGCGGCATGTTCGCGCTGCCGCACGGCACGGGCGCGAAGGTGCGTGTCGCCGTATTCGCCAAGGACGCCAAGGCCAAGGAAGCCAAGGATGCCGGGGCTGATATCGTCGGCGGTGATGATCTGGCTGAAAAGGTGCTCAAGGGCGAGATCGACTTCGATCGCGTTATCGCCACGCCGGACATGATGGGCGTGGTCGGGCGTCTGGGCAAGGTGCTGGGTCCCAAGGGCCTGATGCCGAACCCGAAGCTGGGCACGGTAACACCGGACGTCAAAAAGGCCGTCGAGGCCGCCAAGGGCGGGGCGATCGAGTATCGCGCCGAAAAGGCCGGGATCGTCCAGGTCATCGTCGGCAAGGCGTCGTTCGGGGAGAAACAACTCTCCGAGAACATCCGCGCCATGGTGGGCGAGATCAAGCGCGCCAAACCGCCGGGGGCCAAGGGCACCTACATGAAGAAAATCACGGCCAGCTCCACGATGGGTCCGGGCATCAAGCTCGATATGGCTGCCTTCGGGGCCGAGCAGGCAAGAGCGGCTTGATCTGAAATTTTAACGAATTAAAAAAAGCGCGGTTTTCAGACCGCGCTTTTTTATTGCAGGCGGCAAAGGCGCATGCTATCGCCTCGTATCCATAATTTTTTTTGAGGAGAAATCCATGACGAAGGGTTTAAAAAATGCAGCAGTGGCTGCGGGTCTTGCATTGACAGGTGCTTTTGCGGCGGCGTGTGCAACGCCTGTGCATAACAAGGTTGCGTTTACCTGTGAGAAAGATAGCCGTAAGGGTACCATCGAGTATACCTATGACAGGAATCGTCTGGGCGCCGGTCATTCTGTTGCCCGGCTGGCTTTTCCCCTTGAGGATGGAGAAGCATCGCCCAGCGTTTCGATGACTGATGCCGAAAACGCGTTGGAGATATCTGACAACCGAGGATGGGTTTGTCAGGATCCTGCAGGCAAGCCGGTGACTGGCAAACTCAAATTCTGAAAGTTAACCAAGTTGATTTTGTAATAGAGGGTTTCCGGGATAGACTGGAAATCCTCTGTTTGTTTTTACAGGAAGAGGTAAAAACAGGACCATGTGGATTATCTACGCCCTCATTCACAGCCTGACGCGCGCGGCTTTCGCGGAAACGAACCGCCTGTTCAAGCCTGATGGCGAAAAACTGTCATTCTGGCAGGGATTGTTTGCCTTTCTGATCCTGCTGCCGATGGCGCCGTTCCTGATATGGCCGCGCGAAGAGATGTTCTATTTTGCTGCCGCCGGATCGTCTCTGATCCTCACGGCGGGATCGTTGGCCAATCTCGCGCTGTCGGCCGAGCGCAACAGCCGTCATGCGGGCATCCATATGCCGCTGGAGGCGCTGGCGGCTTTCATTCTCTGGCTTGTTCTTCATCCGGTCTCCGGCCCTCATCCTGCCGCACTCAAGGGCATAGCCGCAGCGTTTTTGCTGATGTCGTTTGCGTTGTCGAAGGTCCGGCGCGATCCGCTGAGCTGGCATGTGTTTTTGGTCGTCGTTCCGGTGGGGATTAGCTATGCGGTGGCCGGGGTCGTCACCAAGACGATTGTGCCGCCCTATAACGTCATCAATCTGGCGCTGTGCTATGCGATCGTGAATTTCGCCGTCATGACGGGTGTGATGTCGTTTTACCTGCTGGTTAAGCGCAAGCTGGGGCAGGGCCTGACCGGGGAAAAGCATATCAGGGCCGGCTTCGGCGCCGGTTTCTCCTCGGCCATCGGTTATACGGCCTTTGTCGCCGCCGTGGCATTGTCTCCCAATCCCGGCTATGTCAGCGCCTTGGCGATGCTGCTGCCGGTGTGGCTGCTGATCTGGCGCGATTTTGCCGGAATTTCCGATGACATCAACCCCCGCTATGCATTTCTGATTGGCGCAGGGGCTGTGATTATGGTTGCCTCACTGCTGCGCCTGTTTTGAGATTTCATCCGGCCATTGTAGAATGAACCCGGTTTTTTCGTCTGTCACAGATTTACAGGAAAATTACTATGCTCTGGGCTTTGTATGGATTGATTCACAGCGCCATGCGCGCCGCCTTCGCCGAAACGGGAAGGGTGCTGCGCATCGACCCTTGGAAGATGGCGTTATGGCAGTCCCTAACCGGATTTGCCGTTCTGGTTCCTTTCGCCGCCTTTCTGTCATGGCCGTCAGACCCGCGTTTTTATCTGGCGGCTGTCGGCACGGCGCTGATTTTGACGGTGGGCACGCTTATCCAGATGACGCTCTCCGCCCAGCGCACGGGCCGCGTATCCGGAATATACATGCCGATTGAGGCGCTGGCCGGCTTCGTCATATGGCTTTTTGTCGCGCCCGAAGCATCAGCCGGATGGCTCATGTTTATCCTTGCGGCGGCGGCCTTTGCCGTCAGCGCCTCCGCACTGCTGAAAATCCGGCCTCATGATATCGGCAGGGATACCTCCCTGATTATCCTGCCTGCCGCCCTGACCTATGCGGTGGCCGGTGTTGTGACCAAACTGATCATTCTGCCCGTCGGCGTATCGGTTCTGGGGCAGGCGCTGGTCTATGCGACGGTCAGCTTTGCCATCATGGCTCTGGTCATGGGCATGATCGTGGCGCTCAAGGGCAAAACGGACAACCTGATGGACCGCCGCCTGAGGAAGGCCGGCAGCATAACCGGGGCGTTTTCGGCCGTCAGCTATG
>JANWLB010000068.1 GCA_025451095.1 Alphaproteobacteria bacterium | reverse complement strand
CCGGCGGCGTTGTCGAGACAATAGCGATCGTGCGTCACGGCGACGACCGTGCCCGTGTACTCGACCAGATGCCGCTCGAGCCAGGCTACGCTTTCGGCATCCAGATGGTTCGTCGGTTCGTCGAGCAGCAACAGATCAGGTTTCTCAAGCAGCAGACGGCAAAGCGCAACGCGGCGGCGTTCGCCGCCGGAGAGATTTGTGACTTTTGAATCGCCCGGGGGACAGCGCAATGCTTCCATCGCCATGTCGACCATGCGATCCAGCTCCCATCCGTCAGCGGCATCGATCTTTTCCTGAAGCTCGCCCATCTCTGCCATCAGGGCGTCGTAATCGGCGTCGGGGGCGGCCATTGCCGCGCTGATCTCATTGTAGCGGTCTACCATTTTCTTGATCGGCGCCAGACCCTCGAGGACATTCTCCGCCACGGTCTTTTTCTGATCGAGCTGAGGTTCCTGCTCCAGATAGCCGACGCGCGCGCCGGCGGCGGCCCAGGATTCGCCGGTGAAATCCTTGTCGCGGCCGGCCATGATTTTCAGAAGAGTCGACGTACCCGCGCCGTTCGGGCCCAGTACGCCGATCTTGACCCCCGGCAGAAAGCTCAACGTTATGTTTTCGAGAACTTTTTTGCCGCCGGGCCAGACCTTGGTCAGACCGTTCATCACATAGACATATTGGTATGAGGCCATGGCCTTGCTCCTTGCCTGTTTCGCTGCTGCCGGCACCTTAGCAGACCTGCGCCCCGGGTCAAAACACTGCTTATGCTTATTAAGCCTTGCCCGCCAGAGACGGAGTGCTATCCTTGAATAGCCAAACGGGAGACATCTATTATGTCACGGGATAAACTGTCAACGGATTCTCTGGCTGAAGCCTCGCGCGAGCGGGCGAAATTCTCCGGTCATGGCAACGCCCTGGGCGCGGCCGGCTACACCGCCGAAGGTGAAGCCGCCGGGCTTTTGTCCGGCGCAAACGAAATCGCGGTCATCAACCCCCAAACGCATGGCTTTCAGGACATTCGCATCGCCGTATCCTGGAACAACGTCGTAGCGCAAAAAGGCGGGTTTCTTCACCGACTGCTCTGCCGTGTCGAGAAGCGCGGCGTGGATCTGGATCTCGGCTGCCTGTACGAGCTTCAGGACGGCAGCCGCGGCGCCCTTCAGGCGTTCGGCGACATGTACGGTGCCTACAACGACCCGCCCTACATAAGACTTTCCGGGGATGAACGGACCGGCGACCGTGAGGGCGACGATGAATACATCACCATTCATGGCCAGAAATGGCCCCTGATAAAGCGGCTTTTGCTCTATGTCTACATATATGGCGGTGTGCCCGCCTGGGCGGAAGTACGTCCCCAGGTGCGCATCGCCGTACCGGGAGAGGAGCCGCTGACCGTCGTCCCTTCCGCGCACGATTCCGTTCTCGCGGTCTGTGCGCTGGCCAGTCTTGAGAATGTGCGCGATGGGATAAAAATAACCAACCACACGGAATATTTTCCGGGCCACGCAGAGATGGACCGCGCCTTCGGATTTGGCGGGCGCTGGGAAGATGGCATCAAACAAAAAGACGGGCAAGGTTAGGAAAAAGGGCAATGAGCGATTTTGAAAGCGGCGATGAAATGAAGAAATTCGCGGATGTTCCTGAAGATGAGGTGCGGCCGATTGAGATCAAGCCGACCGGGAGCCGGCCCCTCCCGGCACAAACCGGCGTGCCGCCCCTGCCAGCCGGCCCGTCCCCTATATCCGTTGGCGTGGCCGAAGCCGAGCCTGCCATGGCTCCTCTGGACATTGAAAAGAATCTTATAAAAAAGGGCGAATATGTGGATCTTCTGAGAAAAGACCCAACTCTTAAGCAGATATATATAGCGGCGGGCTGGGAGCAGAGAATCTTTGACGAAGATAAAATCGATGTCGATTTAAGTTGCTTTCTTCTCGACAAGACCGAAAAAACGCGCGTTGACGGTGATTTCGTTTTTTACAACAACTTGAGCGCCTGTGAGGGTGCCGTTCGGCATCTGGGTGATAGCCGCACCGGCGCAGGCGACGGTGACGATGAAAGTCTCTTTATTGACCTGAACGGCGTACCTTTCGATGTCCTGCGAATCATGATCGTTCTTTCAATATACGACGAAGCACTTAAAGGCGACCATCTGGGAAAAATACGCGACGTCTATGTGCGGCTGGTCAACTCCGATGACAAGACCGAGATCGCGCGGCTGGCCGTTGATGACAACGACCTGCACGACCAGACCGGTCTGCGTGCTTTCTGTCTCGTGCGCGAAGGGCCGAAATGGTACGCGGATGTAACATCGCAGGGCGCCAAAGGCGGCCTGGCCGCGATTGCAAAATCCTACGGAATCATCATTAAGGAAGATACAGGCTGAGGCGCTTCAGTCTTCGCGTAAAAGCACGGCAAGGCTTGTTTTCCGCGAGCCCTGCTTGGTAGACCAGGGCAGAGCTCCCAGCGGAAAAGCAAAAATCCCCGAATTCTCCTCGTTTATTCTTCTGACGGCCATGAACGGCCCGGTAATGACGCTGCCGTCAGGAAACAGGGCCTGTCCTTGCGGATAATAATCGTGCAGCAGTATAACGCCGCCCGGATTCAGCAGGAGTAGAGCCAGCGACGCCTCGCGATAGACGGCAGCGGCGCTGTGATCGCCGTCCAGAAAAACAAGGTCAAATCTTTCTTTCGTGCCCTCCATATAGGATTGGGCCGCACCGGTTTCAAATTTTATGCGGTCCGCGCAGCCAAGATGCGCCGCCATCTCCCGGGGCGGGCGCGGCTGGCCGGCGCCCTTCCAGGGCCCGTTCTGCGGATCATTGACATCAACGATATCGACAGTGGTCAGCGCAGCTTCCGGCGCTGTGTGCGCCAGGGCCAGAGCTATAAACAGTGACGACGCCCCGATATGGGTGCCAATCTCGAGGGTTTTCCGGGGCTTGAGGGCCCGGATCAGATAATACAGGGCGCGGCGGTCGCCGGGATTGATGCCGCCTGACGTCGTATTCTCGGAAAAAAGCGCGGCTGCCCGGGCATTGTCTTTTTCCCATCCGGCACTAATTTTGGGATCCGAAAAAAGAGTGGCGGGGTTGGGAAAAGCAGAAGCGGTGCGCAAAAAAGCCGGGTCAAGGGCGCAGGACGGCATAAGCGCCAGGCCGCTCCGGTCGCGGATCTGCCGTCCTGTGTTGATCATGCCCTGGGGAATGATTTTTTTGAGCGCCTGTTTCATTTCGCCTTATTTCTTACGATCCCGGTCCGGCAAAAGCAAGCACAACGCTTTTTTACTTCCGCAGGGGGTTTTCTAGACAAGCCCTGAAAGCAGCTGTGCCTTGCGCGACGCCAGCTGGGGCAGCCCGGCCCTGATCAGCGCCGGCCGGAAAAAGGAGGATTCGGAAATCAGCGGCTTAATCAGGCTGAGCGCACTTTTTTCAGCCTCCGCCGTGATTTCGTGCGCGGCATCCTCAGCGCTTGTACGCATGCCGGTGAGGTCGGCCGCCAGGCCCGTGCCTGTCCTGATTGATTCCATGGCGGCAGCGATATAGCCCGACTCGCCGGCGCGATTCATGTCCAGAACGAAATCGCAGAAGCTCAGCGCATGAAGTGTCGTCAACGCCCAGATATAGAATGTCATGAAATAGGTTTGCTGCTGTGTAAGTCCGGTCAGAGCCTGGCCGTAATAGTCCTTGGGCTTGATCATCTTTTCAAAAACGCCCCGCCGCAGCGGAAGCTGGCTTGCCAGGGGGGCAAGGAGCGGGTGCGCGGCATTGCGCTCGAGCACAATGAGCCAGGTGGTAAAAAACGTGTTGTTGCCTTCCTGCATATGACGGTTATAGGAGCGCCAGACCTGCTGCGGATCACGATCGATATGGATGTCGTATGAAGTAAACAGGTTTTTCAGCCAGCCCACGCGCAGACCGGTGCGGTTGAAACCCAAAACGGGGACATGGTCTTCCGCCTGGGCGTGATCGATCAGCGATTGCATATAGCGTTGCAGACCTTCATGCGTCTCGCCGGGCGCCAGAGCAAAGCGGTCATAGGCCAGCACGCGCCGGTAATGCCGCACCCCGCGCCCCTTGAGCAGAGGCAGGAACTCGGCAAAATAAGGCTCACTCAGGCCGGGATGGGCGTTTTTTTCAAAAGTCTGCGGAACATCGCGCCCGATACGCACGGGGGTGAGCTTTTCCAGACCGTGATGAAGCGGTTCGTAATAGCAATAGGTCTGCGGCAGGACCCGGAAGCGCGACCAGACATAGGTGCTGCCGCTGCGCCACAAACCATGCAGGAAAACGGTCTTCATGCGGCGGCGCCCGCCAGAGTTTCACGGAAAAATACGGGCCGACCCTGCGGCGCGCCTGCAATCTCGCCCTCGCGCATGACGGTCTGGCCGCGGATGATGGTCATGACCGGCCAGCCCTGTACTTTCATGCCGTCATAGGGCGTCCAGCCGCAGCGTGATTTCTGCTCGGCGTTTGCGATTGTGCGCATAGCCTTCATATCTACCACAGTGAAGTCGGCATCATAGCCGCGTGCAATCCGGCCCTTGCCGGCGATCTGGTGAATCCGCAGCGGGCCACCACAGGCCATGTCGACGAAACGTTCCAGCGTCAGCCGGCCCTGGTTAACATGATTGAGCATCAAGGGCACGAAAGTCTGCACCCCGGGCATACCGCTCGGGCTCTGGGGATAGGGCTTGTCTTTTTCAGACAGCAGGTGCGGCGCATGATCCGTCGCCAGCACGTCAATCAGGCCGTTATTGACAGCCCGCCAGAGGGCTTCCTGATGGTGTTTTTCGCGAACGGGCGGGTTTTGCTGGGCCCTTGTGCCAAGCCTTTCATAGCATTCCGGCGCACTTAAGGTGAGATGGTTTGCCAGCACTTCGACGCTGGCAATATCCCTGTGCGCGGCCAGCACCTCCAGCTCCTCCGCCGCTGTCACGTGAAGCACGTGGACACGACGGCCATGCCGGCGCGCAAGACGTATCAGGCGGCTGACGGCGGAGACGCTCGATTCAACAGAGCGCCACACGTGGTGCTGCCTCACATGAGGATGCGTGCCGAGAATTTTTTCCCTGTTCTCGTTCATGATCATCTCGTCCTCGGCATGGACGGCAACGACGCGGCGGCCGTTTTTAAGCACGGCTTCCACTTCCTCGTCCGTGGCCGACAGCAGCGCGCCGGTGCTGGCGCCCATGAAAATCTTGACCCCGCAGACGCCCGGCAGGTTTTCCCATTCCGCCAGATGGCGCGCGTTTTCATGCGTGCCTCCGAAATAGAATGCATAGTCGACCCAGGCGCGGCCGGCGGCGCGCTTCATCTTGTCGGCCATGGCCTCAGGCGTTGTTGTCAGGGGATTCGTGTTCGGCATTTCAAATATGCAGGTCACGCCGCCCGCGGCCGCCGCCAGCGTACCGGTCGCCAGGTCTTCTTTATGCTCAGCTCCCGGTTCCCGGAAATGCACCTGGGTGTCGATGATGCCGGGAAGAATGTGCAGCCCCGCACAATCAGCCACAGACGCGGCAGCGGCCCCTGAAAAACGCCCGATATCCGCGATCCGGCCATCCCGTACCGCGATGTCGGCTGCCATGGTGCCCTGCGGCAAAACGACAGTGCCGTTTTTGAGGATCAGGTCGAAATTTGTCTTACCCGGCACGGTTACTCCGTTTTACTTTGTGACCAGCATCACTGAATCAGCCCCGGTCGGTGGCATTTGAATAAAAAGCAATCTATCGGCCGTTTAAAATCAATGGCTTGGGGTGCCGGCCGCACCCGCCTCACTCTGCGCAATCTTAGTAAAATATTTAAACTATCTACCTAGAATAAAATGAAATATGGGGGATTTTTTCTAAAAAGTCTCAAGGAAAAAACAGAATTTTTACTTTAAAAATGCGGGGTAGTAAGCATGGCACGGGTGTTTGACGGTCTGATGTCCGGTGAGGGCAGCCTTCCACACACGAATGCGGAAAAACCGCAGGAGCGCGTGATCGTTCCCGCCGGCGACGGCGCGCAGCCGATCGAGGTTCCGGGCAACGCTTTCCTGGCCCACGCCGACATCACCCGCAGCGGTCAGGATCTTATTCTCGAAGGTGCCGACGGCACCACGATCGTCATCGAAGGTTATTTTGCCGCCGATCCCCAGCCGATGATCGAATCGGCCGACGGCTCGGTGCTGACGCCCGATCTGGTCCAGTCTTTTGTTAAGATCGAAGGCCCGCTGCAATACGCCGCGAATCCGACGGACACGGATGAAAGCCCGGTCGGTGCGGTGAAGGAAGTCTCAGGCCATGCCACGGTCACCAGAACCGACGGCACGACGGAAACCGTAACCGTAGGCACCGCTATATATAAAGGCGACATCGTCGAGACGGACGGCCAGGGCGCCGTCAATATTGTGTTCGTCGATGAATCGAGCGTGGCGGTCTCGAACAATGCCCGTCTGGCAATCGACGAATACGTATTCGATCCGTCTTCGGAATCGGGCACGTCGGATTTCTCGATGCTGCGCGGCATGTTCGTCTATACCAGCGGCCTGATCGGCCGGGAAGACCCGGATGATGTTCATATAAAAACGCCTGCCGGCTCCATCGGTATACGCGGCACAGTCATCGCCGGCAACGTCGATACCGGTGAGATCACCGTGATCGAAGGCGCAATCGTCCTGCATTCGCCTTCAGGTCAGGAAATCACGCTGGCCACGCAGTTTGAAACCGCGAAATTCCAGAATGGTGGCGTCGCTTCGGCGGGCACGCTGGACGCAGCCGATATCGGCGCAAAATTCTCATCGCTGAATAACGTCGCGCAAGGCTTTTTCAGCACGCTGGGCGATTCAGGGGCGGATTCGGCCGCTCCTTCGGATAACGCCCCTTCACAGGGCCCTGCCCCGACCGGCAGCACGACGAACGGCGAAGACCATAGCAGCAACACGGGCTCCGATGCCGCCGTGCCGGCCCCCATCGTTGCGAACGCCGCTGACAGCTTCGCGCCCCCGGGCAGCAGCTTTGCCACTGCCAGCGCGTTTGAATCGACCAACAGTTTTTCTGACGTCGCCGCCACCGGCCTGACCGGCAGCACGACCGCGGACAGCTTCCTGGCTGGCAGTGCCGCGAACGCAGCGCCGTCGACCGGCAATTCAACAGCGGCAAAGACAACCAGCGGTACGGCAGCCGATACGCCGCCCGCGCCCCCGGCCGTCACTTCGACGGATGCAAACGGCGGCACAAATAGTGGCGGTGGTGGTGGCGGAGGTGGTGGTGGTGGCGGCGGTGGACCGCCGGCGAATACGGCGCCCACATTCGCCAGCGCGACCTTTGCCTTGGCCATTGACGAAAACAATGCGGCCTTGGTAGGTGCTGTTACGGCATCGGACGCCGACGTGGGCGACGCCGTCACTTATGCCCTGAGCGGCGCAGACGCGGGCGCCTTCACAATTGACAGCAGCGGCGCTATTTCAGCCGTTGCCGGATTTAACTACGAGACGAAATCCTCCTACCAGGTCATAGTCACGGCCACCGACCAGAACGGCGGCACGGCAGCGGCCACCGTCAATATCGCCATTAACAACCTTCAGGAAGGCCTTGACCTGAATGCCCTGACCGCTGCGAACGGCATCAGGATCGTCGATAACATTGGCGAAGGCTTCGGCGCCTCGATCACTGCCGCCGGCGATCAGAACAACGACGGTTTCGACGACCTGATGTTCACGAAGGATACCGGCAACCTTGTCTTCAGACTGAACGGCGACGCGGCCCTGCCCGGATCCATTGCCGTCGGTTCGGCAGCGGCGCTGACAGGCGCGGGTACGCCGGGCGAATTTTCGGCAACGGGCAGCGGCCATCTTCAGACCGGCACTGTAACCGGACAAAGCGTCAGCTTTATTGGCCGCTTTAACGGCGATTCGCAGCCTGATTTCGTGGTGGGCGCTCCCATCGCCGGTGAAACCGGCCCTACAGACGGTGACGGGCAGGTCTTTATAAAAGACGCCAGCGGCACTCTTCTGGCCAAACTGAGTGACCAGGCCCCGGGGGACATGACAGGCATGTCCGTAGCAGGAATTGGTGACATTAACGGCGACGGCTATGACGATGTTCTTGTCGGCGCGCCGCACGCAGGCGCCAGCATGAAAGGCGCCGCGTATGTGATTTTCGGCGGTAATCCGGCCGCCATCAACAGTGTAAACGATATCAGCAAACCGCATGTCGTTCCCGGCGGCCTTGCGGGCGGTTATTTCGCGGCTGACGCGATCGATATCGAGACAATCAGCCACACAACGCACGGAACGGTGGCTTTTGTTCTGAAAGACAACGGTCAGATCGCGCGGATTGATGTATCGAACCCGGCGGCGCCCGTGGCCTTGGGCGCGGACATGCCCTTTCCCGGCGCGACCGATATCGTGCTCAAGGGCCCGTATCTTTACGTTCTCTCCGGAAACGATGGCGGCGGCAACGGCAGTATTAAGGTGCTGGATGTACGGGACCCGGCGGCACCCGCCCTGATTGATAGCTTTACGAGCACGGCCTTGTACAACGCCAAGTCGCTTGATGTGGACTTGGCAACCGGAAAACTGGTGGCGGTGATGGATAACGGCGGGACGGGTCATGCCGTGATTATCAGTGCTGCACCTGACGGAACCATTGGCGCTGCGATCGATGGCGATACGGGCTCTGAAGCCGGCCTTACAGGTGCACGTCAGATCATCATTAATAATGGCTATGCCTATGTGGTGTCTAACGAAGATCCCGACGGTGCGGGCGCGCTGGTACCGGGAAGAATGGAAGTTATTGATCTTTCGTTCCCTGCTGTCGTTAATGCGCTCAATGTTCCGGATATTAAAAACCTGTTTTTTGACAAGGTTAGTAATTATATCTATGCGCTGAGCGGCAACGGCGGAACGGGATCGATCGTGATTTACGACGCCTCTGTGCCGGGGGCCCCTGTACAGATCGGCGGCCCTTTCACCAATGCGGCTCTTACAAGCGCAACCGATATAATGGTGATTAATGAGATTGCCTATGTGACGACGGCAGGGGGTGTCATGTCGGTTGACGTATCGAACCCCGCCAGCATCGCGCTGGGCGGCCTTGTAGGCGCGGCGCCCTCAGCCATGGCCCTGACAGTTGACGGCGAAGGTTATATTCACGTCGTTTCGGGCGGCGCTGCGGATACGCTGACCAGCATCCAGATGAAACCCGACGGCGTCCGTATCGATGGCGCCGCTATAAACAATTTCCTGGGCATGAACGTGGCCGCCGCCGGCGATTTCGACGGCGACGGGCGCGGCGACATGATGATGAGCGCGCCGGGCAACGGCACGGTCTATCTGTTCTCCAGCCAGCTTCTTCTGGGCGGGCAAACCGACCTGTCCGATGCGCGTTTCATTTCGGGCATAAACACAGGAGGGGGCGGCAACGACATTCCCCTGACCAGCCTGGGCGACATTAACGGCGACGGCAAGGCCGATATAGGTATATTCGAGCGCGGCGGCAACGGCGGCAATGGTTTGCTGCATATCGTCTATGGCAATGACGGCAGCGGCGCGCTGGCTTATGACGTCACCATTACGACCGACCCGGGATACCAGATCAAGAGCGCCGGGGCGGCCGGGGATTTTAACGGTGATGGATTTGATGATGCCGTCGTTATCATGGGAGACGGCAGCAATGTGGTGGATATTTATGTGGTTTACGGCGGTGCGGGTTTGGGCACAACGTTAAGCCAGGCGCAGCTGGGTGACGAATCCACGGCCTTCCATATAACCTACACCATCCCGGCGCCGAATGATCCGGCGCTTATGAAGTATACCATACAGGCGGCCGGCGACATTAACGGCGATGGATTCTATGACATCGCGATCGGGATGCCCGGTCTTGATACGGGCGGCGCGGCCGATGCGGACGGCTCTGTCTTTGTTGTCTATGGTCGCGACACGGAGCAGCGCAACGTTGTTGAAGATAATGACGCGCAGGATGGAAACGCCACCGCATCAAACATGAGCGCGACCACCAGCGGCGCCGCCCTGGTCGGGACTGCGGGCAACAACCAGATCGAGGACGGCACGGAGACCAATGTCAGCATCAGCGCCGGCGCGGGCGCTGACCTGATCATATTGCACAATAACAGCTTCGAGAACATCGATGGCGGCGCCGGCACAGACCAGATTCGCCTGATCGATAACTTGCAATCGCTCGATCTCACATCGGTCGGATCGCTGGATATTTCGCGGGTGGAATCCCTCCAGATGGCCGGAACGGGGCAGAACGTGCTACTGAACATGCAGAATGTGTTCAGCCTGATGCACGGCAGCGACACGGGCGTTTTCAAAATCGGATCTTCGCAGGCACTGGGAACCAACACACTGACAATCGACGACGGTGACACAGGCAGCAGCACAGGCGCCAGCGCACACGACATCGCCACGCTGCTGAAAGCGGACAGCTTTAATGACAATGGCACCGCCAGCGCCTGGGAGTTTCATTTCGGCGCCTATACGCTGCAGATCGACCACAACCTGGTCGCCGCGGACGGCACCACCAGCGCCGTCACCGTCGCGTAAAAGCAGCCCAAAGGAAAAGAAGGAAAACAGGTCAGGCGCTATAAGGCGCCTGATTTCTTTTATTTTCATTTTGTTGCCGGCCGGAAACCGCTTGCCCCGCGTCATTAACAGCCTGCACAGCCCCGTAAGAACGCCCTTTTATTTGACATATTTAATAAGCTTTGGTATATAACGGGGGCTTGTGTAAAACCACTCTCTGCCTTATGGATACACGGGCGGGTTTAAATAGCTGGGGCGCCCGCAAAGACGGCGCCTGATTTAGGGGGAATGAAATGGCCTTGTTCAGCAGACTGAAGCATCGATTTTCACCGGCCGCCGCGGGCGCCGCGTTTTCCGTCATGACCGTTCTGTCCTCGGCCGGGGCGGCCCTGGCCCTGCCCGACCTGGTCGGCAGCATCAATGTCGCTTCGCCCCCGGTCGATGGTGTGCCTGTCGGGGTGACGGCAAATGTTTGTAACAATGGTGATGCCGCTACGACATCGGCATTCAACATACAGCTAAGATCCAATCTTGGTAACAACCTCGATCTGACCACGTCTTCCACGCAGACCATTTCCTCGTTTCTATCACCGAGCGCCTGCGCAGCAGTTAATTATACTTGGACGCCACATATATCGCAGGGCATTAGTTCTCTTCGTCTGCTGGTTGATACACTTAATCAAGTAAATGAAGGAGCCTCGGGAGAAGCTAACAACACGACTAACCAGCCCGTCACCATAAGCCCCGCGCCGACGGCAACACCAACGCCAACTGAAACGCCTACACCCACGGCGACCGCGACCGCGACCGAAACGCCAACGCCCACAGCCACGGCGACAGAAACACCCACGCCGACAGCAACAGCCACGGTTACACCAACACCCACACCGACAGCTACGGCTACGGTTACACCAACACCCACACCGACAGCTACGGCTACGGCCACCCCAACCGCGACACCCACGGCAACGCTGACACCAACACCCACCGCCACGCCGACGGCGACTGTGACGGCCACGCCCACAGCAACAGCCACCGCGACCGTAACACCGACACCAACGGCTACAGCTACAGCCACCGTAACACCGACGCCCACCGCCACGCCGACGGCGACAGCCACGCTGACCCCGTCGCCGGAGCCGTCATCAACGCCGATTGTTGTGCCGCCGCTCAGTCACTTCACCTGCTACACTTCCAAGGAAACGGGCGATCTGCCGAGATTCGGCGGCATCAAGGACCCGGGCGTCAATCTGGTCACGCGCTTCGGCGCGCTGGATGTCGATGTCAAAAAGAACCCGCCGTTCCTGTGCGCGCCGACAAACGATATGGGCCAGGACCCCGATGCCCCCGATTCGCCGGAGCACCTGCAGGCTTATAAAATCAAGCCGCCGCGGGACATCATGGGCCAGGGCAATTTTACGGTGACCGACCAGTTCAATTCAGGCGGTCTGGTCATTAAAGTCAAAAAGCCCGTTCATCTGATGGTGCCGTCCGTGGCCGATCCCGCTGTTCTGCCGGCGCTGCCCGGTTTATTCAATACGGATAATTTCGAGTGCTACAATGCCGCCACTCCCAATGGATCGCCGCGCTTTGAGCCTGTGCCGAACGTAACGCTTGAAGACCAGTTTGGCGCCAGCGTTGTCGACGTGAAGAGGCCGGTAAGGCTGTGCGTCCCCGCAAGCCGCGACGGGGAAAATCCCGCCGCCGCCGATCATCCGCTGGCCCTGATGTGCTATAAAACAACCCGGGCGGCGGGCGAGACGGCCTTCCCGAAAATTTATGGCGTGTTCGTGAATAACGATCTGGGCGCCTTAAACCTGAATCTGAAAAAACAGGCCGAGCTTTGCGTGCCTGCCACGCTGGCGCCCTAGATTTTTCGCCGGTTACCGTTGGGTTAATGGTTCGGCTTGTTCCGGTGCTTGTGCGATTCAACGTCGGTTTCGTATTCCTTGATATTAAGGCTGCCGTCCTTGTCTTTGTCCAGCTTGTTATAGCGCTCATAGTAATAAGCATCATATTCCTCGGCTGATATAGTGCCGTCATTGTTGGCGTCGATTTTCTTCAGCCGCGTCTCCAGTCTTTGCGCCTTGATGTCCGTAAGGTTGCCGTATTCGGTGGCTCCGCTTTTCTTGAAGTTATCAACCATCGCCTGTGATTCGCCGGGCTGCAGGATGCCGTCTTTGTTCAGGTCGGCCGCCTTGAATTTGGCCGCCGTGCTTTCCTTCAGTTCGTCCGGCTGCAGGATGCCGTCACAGTTCTTGTCGAATGCGGCCGTTTCCTCGTACCGGCGTTGATAGTTTCTCTGGAGCGAGGGTGACTTTTTCGGATCTTCGGGCGGCGGCACGGGGGTGCATTCCTTTTTCGGCGTAGCAGCGGCCGGTGCTTGTGCAAAAGCAGGCGAAAAGATCGGGGAAATCAGAAAACAAATCAGAATAAATATCGCGTGTCGCTTCATGGCTTGTCCCTTTCTGGTTTTTTCAAGTCTTATTTGGTGCCGAAAATCCTGTCGCCGGCATCGCCTACGCCCGGCAGGATATAACCGTGGTCGTTTAGTTCGCGATCCACAGCAGCCGTGTACACATGTATATCGGGATGGGCCTCGAGCAGGGTTTTGATGCCCTCCGGGGCGGCCAGAAGACATAAAAATTTGATGTCTGTCACATCCTGGTCCTTCACGCGGTCCACCGCCGCCACCGCGGAGTTACCCGTGGCCAGCATCGGGTCAACGATGATCGCCTGGCGGCTGGCCATGTCTTCGGGGAATTTCAGATAGTATTCCACAGGCACCAGCGTGTCGGGGTCGCGGTACAGGCCGATATGCCCGACCCGCGCCGAGGGCACGAGCTCCAGCAGTCCGTCCAGAAAGCCATTGCCGGCACGCAATATCGAGATCAGGCAGAGCTTCTTGCCCGAGAGCTGGTATCCCTTCGTTTTTTCCAGAGGCGTTTCAATTTCCACCTCTTCCGTCGGCAGGTCGCGCAGGACTTCATATCCCATCAGCAGCGACACTTCACGCAGAAGATCCCGAAATTCATTGGTCGATGTGCTCTTGTTCCGTAACAAGGTGAGCTTGTGACGGATAAGAGGGTGATCGATCACATGGACGTTCTTGTTCTTGTTTGCATTTGTGTTTGTGCTCATGCCGGTTCTCCTTGCCAGTTCTCCTTGATCGCATTTATAGCGCGAAAGGCGCGGATATCTCCAGCACCCTCATGACCTTGTCCAGATCGAAACGGTCGTCCGTGCGTAGGCCGCTTTCCATGTCGATCCATGTCTCGTAATCACCGGCAACGTGCGCTATCTGCTCAATATTCCACAGCACATTCCCGGGGTTTATGCCGCCGGCATAGCCGCAAAAATGCCCTTCGAGAGGCGCCGGCCAGCCTTGCGGCGATACGCCGCGCCCGGCCGAACCGTCAAATAAAATGGCATGGTTGGGAATTTCGCGAAGGCGCGGCAAAAGATTTTTGTTCCGGTCGCTGTACTGGATGACAAATTCGAATCCGGGGTTTGCCCTGATCTGCCGGAGCAGGTTTTCCTTTTCGTACTTTCCGTCCACATCGCCGAATTCAAGATTAAGCTGGATGCGGCGGAACCCCTGCATCATATCGAGAATGCCGGGCTCGCCCGCGACAAAACCGAGAAAGGCGCTGCCGCACAAATGTGCGGCCTTGTGAGCGCCTTTATATTCGCGGACAAAATTACTGACCCAGCGCGCCGTTGGAACCCGGCTTTGTCCCCTGGCCTCCGGCATCAGCAGAACAGCAAATTCAGCAAAAGGGTATTTTTCCGCTATTTTGTTAAGATCGGCTATGGCAACGGCATCGTCCGCGCCTGTAAGCGAAACATATCTGAGCTTCATGGCTTCACCGGCAAGCCGACGGGACGGCGGCAACGCTTTTATTCATCCAGACTCCGGCCCTTGACGTCTTCAAGCCCCTGTTCGCTCTTGACCTGCTCGGGATCCGGAACGAAATAACCGGCGGCCTTCTTTGCCTCCATCTCCACGGCCGCGTCGGGCGGAATAAGCTCCGGCGGGATGGGGACGCGCTCGACGACCTTGACGCCGTGCTTGGCCAGCGCGTCGTGCTTCATGTTGCTCATCGAGGCAAAGCGGTCGATTTTCGTGATGCCCAGCCAGTGGAACACGTCAGGCATCAGTTCCTGAAACCGCATATCCTGCACGCCGGCAACGCACTCCGTACGTTCAAAATATTTGGCCGCGGAATCGCCGCCTTCCTGACGTTTGCGCGCGTTATAGACCAGAAACTTGGTGACCTCGCCCAGCGCGCGGCCCTCCTTGCGGTTATAAATGATAAGACCGCAGCCGCCTTCCTGCGCCGTTTCGATGCACAGTTCGATCCCGTGGCAAAGATAGGGGCGGCAGGTGCAGATATCGGAGCCGAAAACGTCGGAGCCGTTGCATTCATCGTGCACGCGGCAGGCCAGCGGCACAGCGGTGTCATGAATGGTTTCGACATCCCCCATGAAATAGAGCGTGTGGCCGCCAATGGGCGGCATGAAGATTTTCAGGTCGGGGCGGGTAACCAGCTCCGGGAACATGCCGCCGGAATTTTCAAAAAGAGAGCGCCGCAAATCGCGCTCGTCCACGCCCAGACGCTTTGCCAGCCCCGGCAGATACCAGACAGGGTCGATCGCGGCCTTGGTCACACGCACATCGCCGTTATCCTTGAGAATCTTGCCGTCGGGCTTGAGGCGCCCGGCATCGATCGCCTGATGAATTTCGGGAATGTTGATATGGGCGCGGGTCACGGCAATGGTCGGCCGGACATCGAGCCCTTTTTGCCTGAACTCCTCGAACGCCTCGCCGACCAGGTGACCCCAGGGATCGAGACTGACGATCTTGTCGGGATCAAACCATTGCGGATGCGGGCCGATCTTGACCGGCGGCGCGGTATTGTGAAGATCCGGCACATGCAGCGGGTCGAGCTCGCCCGTGGCCACGGCAACCGCGCGGTAAACGGAATAGGCGCCGGCATAGGCGCCAATGACATTGGACTGGGCGTGGTCGGCCATGCTGGCGATCAGGGGCCCGCGTTCGGTCAGCTTTTCGGCGCCCCAGTTAATCTTCGGCACCTTGCCGTTCTTCGGCGGGTGCGAAGTCAGGACGATATGCGACGGGTTGTTCGTGCGGTTCTTTTTCATGGCTTAAATCCCTGCCTGCCCCCGGCAAGCCCCTTTTTTTGTAAGGCCCGGGATATTTAAAGGCAGCCCGGCTTTTTTCAGGAAGCGCCCACTATAGGGCCTGCGGGCTAAAGGCTCAATACGAGCCTTTGGCTTCAGCCCTCATTCCGGTTGCGGCGCAGCAAAACATATAGGGCTCCCGCGCCGCCATGACCAGGGCGCGCCGGGTGAAAACGCAGGACGATGCCGGAAAGAGGCGGCCCCCGAAGCCATTCCGGCACTTTTTCCTGCAAAATCCCGCGCGCGGGCGCATAAGACCGGCTCCGGCCCCCCTCCTCGCCCGGGCCGGGCTTGCCGGGCCGGCCTTTACCGGTAATTACGAGCACGCAGCGTTTGTCCTGGGCCTGTGCCCGGGTCAGATAACGGCTCAGGGCCTGCTGCGCCTGGGCCTGGGTCATGCCATGCAGGTCCAGCCGCCCCTCGATCGCCATCTGACCGCGGCGCAGCCTTTCATCCGTGCGCCGGTCAACCTCCCGGCCGGCTTTTTCCTTTTTTGCCGGCAGCGCCGCCGCTTTCGCCGGGGCAGAAACCGGCCCCCTGGATAATGACGGGGACAGTGGCGCAGATGCAGATGATGACGGCGCACGATGAATCGCAGCAGCACCCTTGTTTTTCCCTTTCAGCGGCACCACGTTTTTGGTTATGTGCTGCCACAGGCGTTCGTCGTCTTTGCCATGATCTTTGCCGGATCCCCCGCCTTTTTTGGCCATTTTTGTAAAAGCCTTTGTTTCCAATTGCCAATTTGCTGCAAAACGCATAGCCTTTTCTTCAAGAGGCCACGCCGATGCTAAATTTTAACAGTTTTTTTAAAGGACGCGGAAAGTTTATCTCCCTGCTTCTTGTTGCGCTTCTCCTGGCGGCGGCTTTTGCCGGGACGGCGCGGGCGCTGCTGCCCGAAAACACCTATTCCGACCTGGAAAAAATCGGCTTTGCTTTTTACAAGCTGGGCGGCGGCACACCGGATCTGGAGGCCTGGGTCAAGGATTCCGAACTGTACCGGAAAGCCAAGCCGGCAGATAAAATCGACATCATGCAGTATGAGGTGAACCGTCTGAGTGAAGGCCTCAGGGAGTTCGATCTGAAGGATGATCTGATCCACGTGGTTGCGGACATCACCCTCCTGCCGCAGAAAAACAAGCGCGGCGAGGCGCCCAAGACGGACGGCAATCTTAATGTTATCGACACGCGCGCCATTGTCATCAAGGTCGCGAGCACAAAGGATCCGTTCTTTTTCTACAAAGTCTCCCCGTACTGGGTAGCCCTGATCCCTCACCATATGGAAGAGGGCATGGGGCTTGAAATGACGGGGCAGGAATACTCCGCGTTCCTGAAGAAGCTGGGATACAAGGGCAATTATAAGCGCGATGTCGTGGGGATCATCGATATGTATTTACGGCCTTTGTCTTTGGAAACCCACGAGCCTATTACAAAGGGACGCCTGATCGCCTGGCCGATGATCGTTGAGGTGGGAAGCATGGTCATCTGGGATTCGGCGCGCTCGCAGGTTGCCTGGTCCTATAACTCCGCATGGTATGTTCCCGAAGAGCGGCGGGAGCTGCTCAATCTTTACAAAGACTAGAAACGCCATGTTTTCGCGGCTGGATCCGTTTTTCAGGACAACGCTGCGAAATGCGGAGCCCCCGGATGCGCGCATGGAAATTCGCCGCGACGAACAACGCGAGGAGCGCCGCAAAAAGGGCCAGAAAGAGGACGAGGAGCAAAATCCGCAATCAGCCTGGGAAGACGTTACCGCCGTTTCGGTACGCGCCCTGCGCGTGTTTCTGGAGGATCTTCTGGCCGCTTCGGAAAAAAAGCAAAAAGGGGGCGGTATCAGCAACACGCCTGCGTTCGTAACCTCCGAATCTCCTCCGCCTGAAAATCAGGGCGCCGTGCCCACGCCGGCAACACAGGCGGCGCAGGCCTATCAGAACACCGTGCGCCGCTCCGCGGGCAACAGCGAGCTGCATGATCAGGGAACTCAGAACAGGCCAGCCCCGACAACGGCACAGCCGCAACTGACGACCGAAGAAATGCGCGTCATTCATCAGCTGATCACCGATCTGGGTGAGCTATCGCGCCGGGGCGTCGAGAGCCTGACCATTCTGCGCGGCGAGAGTTTTCTTGAAAGCCTGGCGCAGGCGGTGCATCTGGCAAAAGACAATCCCTAGAAAACACCCGGACAATCCCTTGTTTTTAAAACCTAGTCGCCGGTGCCCGCCGGGAACAGCCGGTAACCTTCGTCTTCCGTGCGGATATAAAGCGGCTGCACCGGGTCTTTTTCAATCTTCTGGCGCAGGCGGTATATGTGCGTTTCCAGCGTGTGGGTTTCGATGCCGGGCGCATAGCCCCAGACGCGGTCGAGACGCTCCTGGCGCGCCACGGCGCGCGGCGCGGCTTCATAGAGATGCGAAAGAATATCCCGCTCTTTTTCGGTCAGGCGTATGGTCTGTACCGTCCCCGCATCTACCAGCGCGCTGTCCTGCGGAACGAAAATATAGGAGCCGATTTTTATTTCTCTTTTTGCATCAGCGCGTTTGTGTTCGCTCTGTCCTGCGTGTGCCAGCCGATCAAGCAAAGCGCCGAGCCGCAAGGGAAAATAAAATATGTTGGACGGTGGAAAAAGCGGGTCGGCGGCCATCAGATCCGGTTCGGTCAGCAGCAGGGGCACGGCGCCGGAGTCCTTAAGCGCCGCGGCCAGTTCCGGCGGCAGCGTTGCAATGTCGGTCAGAAAGAGGAGCGCGTCTTTTTCCGGGCCTGCTTCTTTCAGCGCCAGCGCCGCCGCCTCGTCCGTTGCAGAAAAAACAGGCTTGAAAAGAGCGGGGGCGGATTTATGGAAGCGCAGCGTTTCCCCGAGGACGCGCTGGGTCCGGGGGTCGGAAAAACGGGCAATGATTTTTACGGCCGGCGCTGACATGTTCCGCCAGACATAGCGCACCCAACCCCTTTTGGCTATCGGCCCGCTGAAACTTTTTTGCCGGGGCCAAACGCCCCGCAGGCGGCAAAAGGCGCCCGCCGGCGCGGCCGCGAAACAATCTAGAACATTGATTTTATTATATAAAATACTGGTACAGCTTTTGCTTATATCAGGGAAGATGGGGAAGGTTTTATCATGATTGGTCCTGTATCCACGGCATCACAGGCCGCCGTTGCAACGGCAGGCAGCGGCGCGGCGGTTTCCCGCAGCACTTTCAGAATGGTGCGCCATGAAAGCAGCGACGACCGGACGGCCGGATCGATGCCGGTCTGGGGGAAATCCGCCACACCCGCCGAATCGATTGCACAGAATTTAAGCCAGGCCGGCGTGCAGAATACGCCCGGGGAGGCGCTGGCCTATGCGCCGGATACCGGGCGGGCGTCAGAGCCGGAAGAGTTTGGCTTTGCCGACATTCTGGACATGGTGAACCCGCTGCAACACATTCCGATCGTGGGACACGTCTATCGCTCTGTTACGGGCGATACGATGAAGCCTGTGGCCGAGATTGTTGGCGGGTCGATTTACGGCGGCGTGACGGGCGGCGCCATCAGCCTGGCAAATGTTATCGTGGCGCAGGAAACCGGCAAGGATATCGCCGGAAACGTTTTGTCGCTGGCCACGGGCAACGGCAGCGAGGATACCTTTGCCGTCGCCGCGAATGAGCCTGAACGGCGTCTGAACGAAGCCGTCAGCAGCGGCGGCGTGGCGCAAACGCCTGAAGCGGCCCTGGGTTTCGTCGGCACAGCCCCGAAAACAGGACCCGTTTACCCGCGTTCTTTCAAGCTGAACGAATAGTTCTCAGCCTTCTCTTTCCCCGAAGAAAGCCGTGCCCACGCGGATATAGGTGGCGCCGAGCGCCGCTGCCTGTTCATAGTCCGCGCTCATCCCCATGCTCAGCTCTTTAAGGCCGTGCCGCTCCGCGAGTTTTTTCAAAAGCGCGAAATGAAGCGCCGGAATATCGGATTGCGGCGGGATGCACATCAGGCCGGAGATGGTCAGGCCCGCCGCCCGGCAATGTTCGAGCAGCGCGGGCAGTTCGTCCACGGCAACGCCGGATTTTTGCGATTCATCGCCTGTATTCACCTGTACGAAACAGGCGGGAAAGCGATTCTGCTTTTTCATTTCCTTCACCAGGACGTCGGCCAGCGCCGCGCGATCCACCGTTTCGATGCAATCGAACAGGGCGACGGCGGCCCCGGCTTTATTGGTCTGCAGCGGGCCGATCATATGCAGGCGCAGATCGGGATAAGCCGCACGGCGCGCTTTCCAGCGGGCCTGCGCTTCCTGCAGGCGGTTCTCGCCGAACAGGCGCTGGCCTGATGCCAGCGCGTCGTCAATGCGCGCATCGGGTTGCTGCTTGCTGACGGCAATGATTTTGACGTCGCCGGCCAGGCGGCCGCTTCCGGCGCAGACCTGACGGATGTTTTTTTCAATGGCGGCACGGGCGGCAGCGATGCTCATGCAAGGACTATAGAAGGCGCCCGGGCAAGTGAAAAGGGGTGCGGAAAACCGCACCCCTTCCCGAATTTATCCAATCGTCGTTAAACGATTAGAAGTTGATTTGCGTACCAAGCAGAACGCTGGTCGAGTCGAATTCAGCATCATCAACTTCGTGGTTGATCATGTGGACCGAGCCACGGAACGTCATGCCGGGGCCGTAGGTGTATGTAACACCACCGCTCCAACGATCGGTATCCATGTCTTCCGTACCGGCGATCAGGCCGTCTTCATCGTCCCGATTCATGTAAGATGCGCCCAGTTTGTAGGGACCGGTCGTGTAGTCAATGCCGGCAACCCACGTGGTGGTGTCGCCATCGTCTTCAAGACCGTTGTTGTCCTTCTTGTAGGCAGCGCCGACATTGAAGGCGGAAACAGCGATGTTAGCGCCGATATTCCACGCATCACGGTCATCGTTCACGGCCGGAACGGTTGTCTCCTGCTCCAGGTCAACCGAGGTGTAACCGCCGCCGATGGTCAGACCGAACTGGTCGAACTGACCTTCGTAACGAGCGGCGAGTTCCCAGGCGGAACCGTGATCGTCTTCAACGTCATCCGTTGTAACGCCAGCAAGGCCGCGGGAAGCGTTCGCACCGAAGTCCAGAACGTCAGGCGTATAGGACAGACCAGCCTGGAAGCCGCTGAAAACCGGCGTCAGGTAGGTGATCTTGTCGTAGTAGCCTGTTACGTCCTGGGCATAGTCCCACTGGAACGCAAGGACAGCCGCGCCGCCGAAGTCGAACGTGTCATCAGCACCGTTGCCGCCGTCGCCGTCGGGAGCGACCGCGTAGTTGACGGGGTTAACGTACTGACGGATACCGTCGACGTTGCTGTCGGCCGAGGGAGCAGCTACCTGCAGGAGGTAAGCAGCACCGTCTTCAGCACCGAAGTTGACGCGGCCCCAGGCGCCCTAGAAGTAGGCGTAGGACTCTTGAACGTCAAAGCCGTCGCCGGGATCGGCCAGCTGTTCCGAGTGGAAACCGACCGTCAGGCCGTTGTCCAGCGTGGTTTCGCCCGTGAAGTGAATTTCAGTGTCACGAACGATATCAAACGAGCGGGCTTCCGCGTCATCAGCGGCGCTGTCGTCATCATCCTGGTCCTGCCAGGTGACGTAACCTTTCATGTAGCCACCAAGACCCAGCTTGACGCCATCGGCTGCCTGAGCGGCCGGGGCGGCAAAAGCCAGGCCGAGAGCGACGGCGGCTGTGCCAATAAGAAGTTTCTTCATAATAGTTCCTCCAATTTTTTAGTTTTAAGTTTACTTGAATATCTTTGATCCGGATGGATCATTGACATAGAGACATCCCCACCCAACCAGGCGGTGATGGCCTCAAGTAAGCCCTGCGGCCGGGGCGGCGTCAAGGCGGTCCGTGCAAAAGAGCCACATTTTTACTTTTTTCTGTTGTTTTTTTGCAACAGCCTTAATTTCAGCGATTTCAGCGCCTTAAAAAAGCCATTTGCCCCGTCCTAAGTCTTGAGAGGCGGGCCTGTCTCATGCTAAGCAGGCTGTCAGTCCGCGCTGTCTGCGGCTTTTGTTGCTCTTGTTTTGATCCGGGGAAATATAACGATGCGCGTTTATAAAGTTTTTTTCAGCCTGTATCTCGCTCTGGCGCTCCTGCTTATTGTTTCCGTAACGGGATGCAGCGGGTTCAAGAAAGAATCCAAATATCCCACCGGGGGCGAGCGCACCTCGCAGGGCAGCGAAAATGACATATACAAAGAGGACCCGTCCGTCTTCGGGGCGGGCGGCCTCAAGCTTTTCGGCGGCAGGTCGGAGGATGATTCGGGCGGCGGCGCGCTGGGCGTGAACAGCTTTCTGTGGCGCGCATCGCTGGATACGGTTTCTTTCATGCCGCTGGCCAGCGCCGACCCCTTTGGCGGCGTGATTCTGACCGACTGGTACTCCGCGCCGGAAACACCGAATGAGCGCATCAAGCTG
>JANWLB010000067.1 GCA_025451095.1 Alphaproteobacteria bacterium | reverse complement strand
GCACTGTCGCGCAATCTTTACGCGCACGAACTGCCGGTACGCATTTCGGAGACAACGTTTCATGTCGAGGACAACAAGCCGCGGGCGCTGGATGTCCGTACGCTGGCGGCGCAACGCTCCGTTGCCGAGGCCACTTTTGATACGATCGTCGGGATGAAATCGCTGGGTACACCGGAACCCGCCGCTCCCGGCGGCGGGCCTGTGCCGATCGTGGGCTCGGGCGACACGTCGCAGTATCTGAAGCTGCTTCTGGAGGCGCTCGATATGCCGCCCGAGGCAATTAAACAGCTTCTGTGGAACGAGGACGATCCGCGTCCCAGCTATTTCGCGCAGATGGAAATATTCACGAAAAAGCTGTTTCAAAATCCGGCGTTCTATGTCGAGCTTTATGAATCGCCCGCGAATGTTGGCCGCAAGAAAGTTGCGCTGCAGACAATCGAGTTGATGCAGGATTTCGATACGTTGCAAAGCTATTTACGCACGGAGATGATGCTCTCTCTTGTGCTGGAGCTTGAAATTCTCAGGCTTCAGGACGCCGTGCAGAACCGCGTCAACGCTCTCAGACAGGAAGGAGAGAACGTGCCCGGCTAACAACCGGACGCTATAAATCATGCTTCTTTCCCTTAAAAAACACATATCCCGCCGCTTCGCTTTACGCGCGACCCTTCTGGCCGCCTTCACCGCGCTGGTGCTTCTGACCTATCCGTCGCAGCCCGCGCGCGCCTATTGCAGCGGCTCCTGCGGCAGCTGCGTTGTTATCGTTATCGGGCACCTTCTCATCCAGCAGATCAGTATTCCGCAGGCTCACATCCTCACGCGCCAGCATATAACCGACGAATTTACCGATTATGAAACCTGGCTGGTCAGAGATTTCTGGCTTGAGCATGTTCTTCCGGCCATGAAAACCATGACAGAAAACCTGGCCAATTCGGCGATGATGGAGATGGTTGCGCTGGGCGCCATACTGGACGCCAAGCACCAGCTCGAGACCGAGCGGCTGTTCCAGCAGATGGCGGCGGAGGCGCATCGCAACCTTCATTCGGATGTAAATATGTGTGCGATTGGAACCGTGGCGCGCGGCATGGCAGCGGCCGACCGCAATGCCGAGTACAACGCCATTTTCCTGACACAGCAATCGCTCAACAGGCAGCTGGGCAGCAGCAA
This sequence comes from Alphaproteobacteria bacterium, assembly GCA_025451095.1. Taxonomy (GTDB): domain Bacteria; phylum Pseudomonadota; class Alphaproteobacteria; order Micavibrionales; family Micavibrionaceae; genus JACQIJ01. Next base: position 13,475 of record JANWLB010000067.1, on the reverse strand, counting down.
CGGCAGCGCAGCTGAAGGCCGTGAGGTCGACCGCACAAACCGGCTGGATCAATTTCGCCAGCGTTATTGCGACCCTTCCGAGAACAATAATGGTCTGGGCACGGCCTGCGGCGTCGGTGGTGACGACGAACGGATCAACAAGGATGTGGATTATGCCCGGATGCTGGGCGCTCCGAAGACGCTCGACGTCGATTTTTCAAATCCTGATATGACCAAGGATGAGGAAGATCTCATCGCTTTTACAAGCAATATTTTCTCTCATGATGTTATTGAGAGGCCCGGCGAAAGCAGCCACTCAGCCAACACCAACAAGGATGACTTTCTTGAATCGCGCGCTGTCGCCGCCAAGCGCAGCGTTGCCGAAAGCTCGTTCTATACGATTGCGGGCATGAAGAGCGCGGGAGGAGAGGGCGGCGATACCACCGGCCCGTTTGTTGCCGCTATCATGCAGCAATTCGGGGTCGGCGCGGGTGAAGCGGCACAGCTGGTGGGTGAGCGGCCCAGCTATTACGCTCTGCTGGAAGCCATTTCGCAGAAGATATATCAGGACCCGGAATTTTTCACGAATCTATACGACAAGCCCTCAACCATTGCCCGGCGCGACGTGGCCATGCAGGCCATTGATATCATGCTGGACCGTGATTCCTACAAAAGCGAGCTGCGCTATGAAGCTCTGCTGACCACCCTGCTCGAACTTGAAGCCACGAAGAACCAGAAGGCGACGCAGAACAGGCTGAACTGGCTCAACGAAAACGACAAGGAAGTGCAATGACCCGGGCCGCACTGAAAAAAATCCGTTTTCTTGCGCTGGGCGCCCTGGCCGTAGCCGTGCTCGTGTCAGTGTCCCTGATCCCGCAACGCCCGGCCTATGCCTGTACCGAAGATTGCAGCAACGTATACTCCGACGCCATTCAGACAATCATCACCTTCCTGGAAAATCATATCGATACGCAGCTGCATTTCGGCATGGCTCAGCCCATACCGCCGGTTCCCGGGCAAAAATCAGGTATTGGCGAGCTGGGCAAATATCAGGATTTCATTATTCAGGAATGGTGGAGGGATTACGTAGCCGTTGTTCTGCAGCACATGACGGAGCAACTGATGACCATTGCCATGCAGCAGACGCTGGCTATCGGCACATTCATTGACGCCAAGCACCAGATGGACGTGCAGGCGCAGTTTCGCCGCATGGTTGCCATCACCCTGCGCGACTATACGCCCAGCCTGGGCATGTGCGTTTTCGGCACCAACATCGTTAGCCTGGCGGCGGCCGACTATAATGGCTATCTGACCGAACAAATTCTGGCCGACCGCGCCCGGCAGCGGGCCCTGGCCAGCGCCAACACCAGCGCCTCCGAGGGGCCGGACCAGGACCGGCTGAACCGCGTACAACAGTTTTCCGGGCGCTTCTGCGAACGCTACGACAACAATGCCATCACGGGTGATGCCAACACCGGTCTGGGCCTTATATGTACGGCGGCGCCGGAGCCGAAAACGAAAAACCGCGACATTGATTACATCCGCACGATGCTGGCACCTCGTACGCTGGAGGTTGATTTTTCGGACGGTGAAACCACCGACGACGAGGAGGACGTTCTGGCTATGGCCAGTAACCTGTATGGTCACCGCGTCTTTAAAGGCATTACCGATGCCACCGTTAATCGCCGGACGAACGCCGGCAGCTATCTCGATACGCGCTCGATTGCTGCAAAGCGGGGCGTCGCTATGACCTCCTTCAATGCACTGACGGCCATGAAAACGCAGGGGTCCGAGACGGCGAACGATACCCTTGAATACATGAAAGTCATTATGACGGAGCTGGGCATAGAGGACGAAGAGGAAATCGAGAAGATCCTGGGCGAGCGGCCCAGTTACTACGCACAGCTTGAATTCCTGGCCAAGAGAATTTATCAGCGGCCGGCCTTCTTCACCGAGCTTTATGAAAGCCAGGCCAACGTCAAACGGCGCAGCGTCGCCATGCAGGCCATTGACCTGATGATCAACCACGATATTTCTGCCAGCCGCCAGCGCGCGGAGTCCATTATGTCGATGATTCTGGAATCGAAGCTGGTGAAGCTGCAGGACGACTATGAGAACAATATGACGCAGACAAACCCGTCGGCGCAATAAAGGATGCATGCGGAAAAAGAGATGAAAACCGGCAGGCATAAAACAGGGGCAAAAAAAGGCGGCGCAGCGCGCTGGTCTTTGCTTTTTGCCGCGTTGTTTGCCGTGGCTTTTTTCAGTGCGCCGGCCCGGCCGCTGCACATGACCGAAGCCCTGGCTCAAGTGCCGCCGCCGATACCGGGCGTCCCTACGGACGATCTTTATATCGATACGGTCCTTAAGCCTAAATATGCGGCCCTGGGCATACCTAACAGCGACGCCCTTATAGACCGGTTGCGTCCCTCTCTGCTGACGCAGGATCAGGGCGGGTCGGACGCCCTCCTTGGACGGTTTTTCGACGATACTGGCGGTCTCACCCTGGCTGAAGCCCTTGATTTTGCAGACACCACGAACAACTCGGTGCTTAACCCGCCGGCAGTTCCCGGCGTGCCGCTGGACAATGCCCAGATTGATGCGCTGGCCGGCCAGCTGAGCCCGCCTTATTCGGCGGCGGAGGCCGGCCAGATTATCGATGCCCTGCGGCCCGCGCTGGACAACATGGATGCGGGTCAGGCGCAAAGATTAATCGACGCCTTCCTGGACGCTTCTCAAGGTATGGATTTTGACGATGCTCTCGCTCTGGCCGAAAACCTGGGCAGCACCCTTGATACCGATAACCCGCCCGAGCCGCCGCCGGATGATACTGACCCTCCGGATACCGGCAGTGGGCCACCGGTGCCCGGCGATACGGACTACGAGTGCGATGACGAGGGCGATACAGAAACCACGCCGTCCTTGTGTGACGCTCAGCATGTCGATGATCTGGACGGCTATATGCTCGGCTACTGGATACCGGCCTATCAGAACATGACTTATCAGCTGTCGGTTCTCATGATGCATCAGATATCGCTGGTCGGCTATCTGCTGGACGCGAAAGAGCAGCTGGAGGCGCAGCGCCTGTTCCGACAGCTGGCAGCCGAGGCGCACAGGGATTATCAGCCCGACACGCTGATGTGCCGTTTCGGCACCAATATACGCAGTCTGGCAACAACAGAAGCAAAGGCGAAAGCCAATACCCGCCTTCTGAACAAGGCGTTGATGGACCGCGAAGTACTGGCAGCGAACGGCTCTTCAAGCGTCGGCATGGAACACGATTTCCAGGACCGCCTGCGCCAGTTCAAGGGCACCTACTGCGATGTCAATGACAGCAACCAGTATCTGGGCGGCCTCTGTGATACCGGGGGCGCTGCCAACCGTGTGAACAGGGATGTGAATTACGCCACGACCATCGAAAACAATTACACGCTGGATGTGGATTTCACAGACGCCGTAACCACAATCGACGAACAGGACATCATGTCTTTGGCGAAAAACCTGTTCTCTTTCGGTACTTTCACAAAAATTCCTGAAAAGCACCTGGTGGAGGAATTCGCGGGCGATGACTATCAGAATACCCGTACGCTCAATGCGATTCGCAGCGTGGCGCGCAACAGCTTCTCAAGCCTCGTCGGCATGCGCGCGACAGGAACGGGAACGGTGGGGCCTTTCATGCGGCATATGATCGCCGAGATGGGAGTGCCCGACGGCGAGATCGACCAGTTCCTGGGTGAAAACCCCAGCTATTTCGCCCAGATGGAAGTGCTGACGCGGAAAATGTACCAGAACCCCGCATTTTACGAAAATCTATATACGACGCCCGCCAACCTGGCACGCGTGGGCGTAACCCTCCAGGCTGTTGCGCTTATGCAAAACCGGGATCGCTATGAAGCCGCCCTGCGCCGGGAAATGCTGACCTCCTTGATTCTCGAGCTGAATATCCGCGAGCACCAGAAGGATATCACCAATAACGTGCTGGGCGGTGTTTCCAAGCTCTTTGCCAACCCTCCACCTTAACCTCTGTCCGTCGGCCAGTCCCCGCTGGCATCCTATTTGCAACAGCCCTGTGCAGGAGTGAACAAAACCGGCTAAAAACCGGCCCCTGCAACGCAAAGAGGCCTGAAAACAATGGGATTGAACGGCTTAGACAGCGCCTTGTCCGGCCTGAGGGTGGCACAGCAACAGCTTGATGTTATTGCCAGTAACGTCTCTAACGTAAGCACAGAGGGTTATACGCGGAAAATTTTGCCCCAGCAGACGATTGCGCTGGATGGCGCCGCTGCCGGCGTACGCGCCAACGCCATCACAAGGCGCATTGACGTCAATCTGCAGAAGGATTTCTGGACCCAGTCGAGCAGCGTCGGTTTTCTCGACGTGCAGGCCAAATATCTTAATAAAATCCAGCAGTTTAACGGCCCGCCCGAGCGCGAGGCCTCACTGGCGGCAAAAATTTCCGCGCTCCGGGAGAGCTTTGCCGCGCTTTCAGACAGCCCGGAGAATTCTTCCCTGCAAAGGGCAACCGTCAACCAGGCGGTCAGTGTCGCCAAAACCTTCAACGATTTTTCCCGCCTGATTTCCGGCATGCGCAACGATGCGGAGAGCGAGATCGAGATCGCCGTCCAGTTTATTAACAGCAAGCTCCAGCAGATCAGCGACCTGAACCAGCAGATTAAATTCAACAAGGCGGGCGGCAAGACCACGGCGGCGACCGAAGATAACCGCGACCGCCTGTTCCAGGAGATAGCGCAAAAAATCGGGATCAGCTCCTTCGTGCGCGGTGATGGCGTCATGGTCATCCAGACCATTGAGGGCGTACAGCTGGCTGCCGAACTGCCGGAAACGGTTTATTTCAAAAAGGTGCCGCTGGGGCCAGACACTTATTACCCGGCAACGGCCAACGGCCTCTATGTGGGCGGCGATCCGGCCGTTAACCGCACAGCCATCAACATCACCGAGACTGATCTTGACGGCGAATTAGGCGCTCTTTTTGACCTGCGCGACAATATCCTGCCGAACCATCAGGCTAAACTTGACGAGCTGGCGCACAAGCTGGCGCAGCGTTTTGACCAGCAGGGCCTGCAACTCTTTACCAACGCTTCGGGCGTTATTCCTGCCGATACGGCACCGGATCCTTCCACCAATCCGCCAACACCGGTTGAATATGTCGGCTTTTCGGCGGAAATTCAGGTTAACAGTGCGGTCCTGCGCGACAACACGCTGGTGCAAAGCGGTACCGTCAACACGGATGTGCCGGTGCAGAGCGGCTCCAACGAGGTTATACGGCGTATCGTCAATTTCACTTTCGGCGACACCGAATACCAGCAGGCCGTCGGCGATGTTGATCTGCGTGCCTCGGGCGGGCCGACGTCTCTCCAGCAGTGGCTGGGTCTTTACTCCAGCAACCGGGTGACCGGGGAGACGGCCCTGTCGAATTATTCCAGCCTCGCCGCATTGATGGCCGGCGCCGGCAACCTTTTTGATCCTTCGCCGCCCGGCCCTCCGCTCAACGACCAGTTTACGCTGACTTTCTCTGAATCACGCACGGCGCCGCCGCTGGGCCCAACCTCTATCACCATCTCTCTCGATTCGGCCAATACGAACTTTCCTATCGGCGGGGCGATTCTCGATGCCGCCGATCAGCTGGTGGCGGAGATAAACGCCCAGATCGCGCTGGCGCCCGTACCGGCCGGGCTTGCCGCCGTTGCCAGCCGCAATGCCTACGGCCAGCTGGTCCTCCAGTCCCGCGGCAATATCGATATCGATTCCAGCGGGGCGGGCGCGATGGGTCAGGACGGCCTTGATTATCTGGGCCTCACTATTGGAAGCTATACAATGACCGACCCCTATCTCACGGTACAGGTAGGAACCGAGCCCCCCGTCACGATTACGATTGAACCAGGCGATGACGAAACCGACCTTGTCGCCAAACTCGACAAGACATCGGCCGCCGATTCAGGCGTTGCCGGACTGGGCGTCAGTCTGGATGCCCTGACCGGCTTTCTGACCATCCGGCCTGGCGACAACGTTGCCAACGCACGATTCGGGGGCGACATTAAGATCATCGGCGGCCCCTTTCAGACCGACGGCACCGGCACCATCGGCGGCGGCATGCTGGCGGGCACCGGCATCGTTGAGGCGCTCTTCGGCAGCAGCGAGCCGGTAACCAACGTCCTGTATTCGTCGCCGACCGCAACCCCGGGCGTGAATGTCGTCTTCCGTTCGGAAAATCTTGGCCCTAATGCGTCTATTAACACCCGCATCATCAGCTCGAGTACATTGGTCGATTACGGGCAGAAAATGATCGACAGCCAGTCGCAGGAAATCAACGATATTGAATCCCGGCAGGAGGATGAAGCGTCGTATCGGGATCTTCTCGAAAAGACCCAGAAAGACAATGCCGGCGTAAATATTGACGAAGAACTTTCCTTTATGATCATCGTCCAGACTGCTTATGCAGCGGCCGCGCGCGTGGTTTCGGCGATCGATGAACAATTCAAAGACCTTATTAATGCGTTTTAGGAAACGGGAGACATGTAAATGACATCGGTATCGACGGCCGCACAGGCTCTGGCCCAGGTTAAGCGCCTTCAGGTGTTGCAGGAACGGCTGGGTTCATACCAGGTTCAGATTACGACCGGGAAAAAGGCGCCCTTGTTCAAGGGGCTGGGCACAGATGTTGTGACATCACAGCGTTCGCGCTCCAATTTTAAAATTCTTGAGAAATACGATGTAAATATCGACTCGGCCGAGCGTCGCATCAAGATCATGCTGTCCACCCTGACCTCTCTGAAACAGCAGGCCAGCAACATCTCCGGCGCCATGTCGAACGAAACCCAGGAAGGCGAAGTCAATTTTACATCGATCAGCGGTCTGGCGCAGAATACGCTGGATTTCGTGAAAAACCTGGTGAACCAGAAGGACGGCGAGCGTTATGTTTTCGCAGGCGCTGATACGCTGAACCAGCCGCTTAATGATACGGGCATTCTTGACACCTATCTGCAGACAAACATCGATAGCTGGGTCAATGGAACGATAACCACGGATCAGCTGGTCGACAGCTACCGCGACACAAGTCAGCTGACCGATGCTGTTGCGGGTTATTCAGCGCAGCTGAGCTCGGGCAATGGCCGCAGTGTTTTTGTAAAGGCAGACGATACGGCGGAGGTAGATTACACGGTTTTAGCCAACGATCCGGGGATCCGCGATGTCGTCGTTGCCATGAACATGATACTGAAAATTTCGGAAACGCTGGACCGCGTTTCACCGGACGCCAACGATCCGGGCGGGCTTGTATCGGCGCCGGGCGCAACCCAGCAGGACAAGAACGGGAACTTCTCGCAGATGTATAATGACCTCATCCGTATGATCGAGGCCGGCATGAACAGAATTGAGACACTGGCAGAGGGTCTGGGAAACGCACAGGTCCAGATCAACCAGATTCAGGAAACGCACCGTCTTGACAAAAGCATTCTGCAGGAAAACATCGCTGATGTGGAAGACGCCGATATCAACGACGTGGCTGTGAAGCTTAACGCGCTGCAGGTGCAGCTGGAAGCCTCATACCGCGTGACGGCGACAGTCCAGAGCCTGACCCTGGCAAACTTCCTGTAGAGTTCCTGAGCGGCCTATCTAATTCGAGGCGTTCCGCGCCGATATGCTCTCGACGATCAGCACGGGCGGGCCGTCGGGAAGATTTTGATGGAGCTTTCCGACCGGCATCTGCCCGCCTTCCTTATACATGCCCAGTATTTCATTGACGGCGTCGGCATAGGTGCCGTCCATCATGATTTCACGGGGCAACTTGTAGGGGCGGTCCGATTGCCACATCAGATAGACATTGGCCTGCGTCGACCACGCCGCGAGAACGGTCTGAAGATCGGCGCCCGCATCGGCGTGCCAATTGCTCAGCTCAAACGGGCTGCCCGTTGGGGTGGCTGGCTGCATGGTCATTTCCATGGCGCCGGTCTGTGCTACGGCCTGCGGCGGGCTGTCATCGCCCAAGAGCGACTTTATGAAGGATTTCGGCTTTTCCCGACGCGGATAGGACGGCACATATTCAACCGCTTTCGTGTCTTTCGGGACAGCGCGCAACGGGATAGGTGGCATCGAAAGGGACGACGATGGCGCTTTGATGACCGGCACGTCGCTCATGGCGGATTCATGGCCCATAGACGGGTACGGCACTTCCGCGTCGACCGTTTCCGCGTTCGTGACATCGGGCAGCGGCATCAAAGGAACGGCTTCGGGCGCGAATGCCGTTTTCGGGGCGGGCGCGTTCTCCGCGAAGGGATTGACCTCCGGTTCGCTTACGGGCATGGCAGCGCCAGCAGAAACAGGCTGAATCTTCACCATCTTGTCGACGATCACAGCCTCAAGCCCGGCGGGGGCCAGGGCGTCCTGCAGCACGGAGTTCCAGGGACGGCCCCCATTCCACGACAGGCGCTGCCCGGCATCAACGCCGGACGCAAAAGCATATGCAAAGCCAGGCGGTACAATCTGCTGAAGAACCATGGCTAGCGGGATATCTTTGCCGAAACCAACGGCTTCGGTATAGCCCTCCTCCGGCGCGGACAGTGCTCCCGCCGGGGATTCCATCGTGGCTTCCGTCGTGATTTCCATTGCCGGGGGCGGCGGCGTGAGATCATTCATGGCGCCGTCTTCGACCGGGCGTTCGTTGATGGCAGGGGCGGCGCCCTCAGTAACCGGGGCACTGTGGAAATTGATGATTTCAACCGGCGTAACGGGTACGGCATCGACAGGCGGGCCGGAGATTTGTTTTTCCCCGGCAGCAGGAGGCGTCCAGTCAAACCCGGCTTGGGCCTTCATCGGCCCGGTCATGCCGGCAGCATAAAAGGCCAGCGACAGCGCGGCAAGGCGCGCCGTTGATATGTGGAGTTTGGTCCTGTCTTTTTTCACTTCTGCCCCCATGATGTTTTCCCGATTTTTGAAAATAAAGCGCCCGTCTGCAAATGACAAGAGCCGCAGTGTCCGTAAGCCCGGTTTAAGCAAAAAAGTTTTGGCGGCGCGCGTGCGGCGCCTCAGCCAAAATCGCGCAGGCGGCGGTGGCTATAGGACAGCCAGCCCGGCCGGTCGCGGCCGATTAGCCAGACACGGAGGGTGCGAAGGGCCGCCGGGAAAGTTAAGCCTTTGCGCTCGCAGTAATAAAAAACCATGGTGATGGCCAGCGTGATAATAAAGGAATGCAGCCTTATATAGAAAAGGAAGACAAGAAACGTAAGGGATGCCCGGGCATCCAGGTTAAAGAACCGGACCGGGCGCATGGAATTGCGCCAGTGCCAGTTGGCTTTTTCTACTGAGGTATCGTCGGCTGCCGTAACCATTGTTTTTCCGTAATTCTATGAAGGGCTGTTCCGCGTTCTCTAGTCTAACGCCGCAAAGGTTAATGAGGATTAAAGCCCGTCAAGTGCCGCCGCCGGTGCTGGAGGCCAGCAGCAGGTACCAGCGTCGGTCGATCAGCCCCTTTTCGAACGAGATCTGCGCCGAGGCCGCCATGGTCCGCCCGTAGTTAGGGATCATACGCTGGATATTGGCGCCCCAGTCCCGGTAATCCATATCGAGCAGCTTTTCCCGCACCTCATCGGGGAATTTCATCCATTCCCGCACGCCCATACGGCCGCCTTTGCTTTTCGGCACCAGCGCCTGGGTACAGATCATACGTATTGTTTCCATCAGCGCGTAGGCACGTTCGGAACGCTCTTCCGGCCCGAAGGTTGAGATCATCCTTTGCACGGTTGCCGCCACGCCGATCGTGTGTGTCGTTGTATAGACGGTATGGCCGGTCTGAGAGGCTTCGATCGCCGCCGAAATTGTTTCCCGGTCCCGCGCCTCGCCCACGAGAATGATCTCTGGCTTGCGGCGCAGGGCGTTACGCACGCCGCGAGCGAAATCCGGCAGGTGGCGCGGAATTTCTGTCTGCGCGACAAGGGATCGGGGACTTTTAATCACGTCGTACACATATTCGATTGGCGATTCGTAGGTCAGCATCTTGCCACAGCCGTGCGGACGCTCCAGCAGCATGCGGCAACCCGCCGCCAGCAGCGTTGTCTTGCCCGAGCCGGTGGGGCCGGTGATGATGACCATGCCCTGGCGCGGCTTCCAGTTTTCCATGACGTCCGCCTCGATATTCAGATCCGCCATGGTCGGCGGCGCGTTGGGCAGAACCCGCATGGTGATCTGCGACGCGTCGCGGCCGCGCGAGAGAATGGGCGTGATATTGACGCGAAAGCGAACACGGGTATAGCGGTCAGGCTTCACCTCATAAGACAAGTCGAGGTCAGTTCCCGAAGCCAGGCGCGCGAGCGCCTCGGGGCCATAGATCTTGTGAAGCAGCACCTGCATGTCGGCGGCATCCAGCGGTCTGAATGTCGCTGGATACAGAACACCATCGATTTCATGATAGGCCGGACGGTCGGACTGAAACGTAATGTCGGAGGAGCCTCTTTTTACCGACCAGAGCAGGAAGGGGTCGACATGGATCTCGGTGAAGCGCGTTGGCTCGTCCGGCCACGCCTGACCCTTGTTGTCCTTGCCCTTGAGAAGACTTACCGGCTTGCGGGCTGCCATTCATCCGCCCCTGCGACAAGCTCAGGCATGCCGGTGATCTGCACGGCGCGGTCGCCCACGCGCATGCTCTTGCCACCGCCCGTGACTCCGCGATCTGTCTGCAGGGCGTAGGGCGGCGTGACCATGCCCTGGGCCAGGAGCATGCGGTAACGCACCATGCCCTGATAATCGGCCGCGAGCTGATTCAGGTCGTCCTGGAATATCTCATCAGCCTGTTCAACGCCTTTTTCCCAGCCCTTGCGAATCCAGGAGATCCACTTCTCGCGTTCCACCGCGTCGTTGGGACGCAGAATGTCCGGCGGTGGAATGACCTCTCCCCAGTCGCGCTCAAGATAGTTGCGCCACAGGCGCGGAGCGCTGACAATGCGGGCATTGGCGCTAATGTCATAGATCCTGTCGGCCACAGCGGCTTCCGTGCCGCCGGGGCCGATGATCATGTTGTTGGTCCCTTCGGAGATTACGGGCGGTTCAATCAGGAGGCCCGAGGGCGCCGATATCAACAGTTCGCGAAAATCGAATATCTTGTCCAGGTAGTGTGCCCGCGTGGCCGTTTCCTGACGGATGTGATAGGTACGCCAGGCAAGGCCGCCGCGGGCGCCATAAGAAAGCGCGGCCTCCTTCATCGCGTCGCCGCGTATATCGAACGAGAGGCCGGCCTTGTCATCGACCGGCTTGTTTTCCTTGGGCAGATTTTCAAGCTCTTCCAGAGTAGGCGGCGGCGGGGCTTCGGCCAGGTCATCTTCGGCGCGCACCATGCCGGGCAGGCCGACCCACGCCAGAGCTGCAGCAATCAAAAGGATCAGGAGGCGTTTCTTATACGGCACGGCGGCTTACCCCCCGGCGCCCATATTGGAAGCATACTGGATTTCGACAAGGCGGCGATCGCCATTGACCTTGACGTCGGCGCGGCTGCCCAGCTGCAGGCCAAGATTGCGCAGAACGTCGATGACAGGTTTGTTTTCAACGTTTATCGAAACGACGATCGGCACGGGCGGTGGGTCGCCCAGCGTCTGAAAGCTGTAGCCGGCGCGGTCAGCCAGAGTCTTGGCGATTGGTTCAACCGGGCCGACCCAGTTCACGGTGATGGCCCGGCGCAGGTCCTGTGGCGCATCCTTGATCGGAGAGATGTCCGTCCGCGGAGTGCGTGCCTGCTCAACCGAGGCCAGCGTCTCGAGAGAGGAAGCGGCACGGTCAGCGGCATCGGCAAGAAGCGCGGAAACGCGATCAGGCTGCGCCACGAGCTGCGGGTCGCTGCGTAGAGGGCGCGCGCATCCCGTGACCGTGATCACCAAGAGAACCAAGCTCAGATACGACAGAAAACGGACCATGTGAGAAACCCCGCCAGACATCAGAAAATGCGAGAAATTATATGCGAAATCACGCCAGACACTAAATTATCCTGTCACTACCGCAAGAACAAGGTGTCATTTTCAGTATCATTAAAGATATCAACCGTCCTTCAGCGCCCGTCAGCGGTCCGGATCAGGCCGTGGCGGCTCATCGAGGTAATCACCCGGTGCTTGTAAGCCTGCCCGAACCGGGGGGTGCGGGAATGGTAATAAGCAATCGCCTGCGACAGGTTATGGGTCTCATCCAGCTGCTGGCGCAGAATCCAGGCGGCCACGCCGACATTGGTGCAGGGATCGTCCTTGACCCACTTCTTGGCCGTGGCCTGGGAAACGCCCCATTGCTCGGCCAGATCGGGCAGCCAGGTGGTATTGATCTGCATCGGGCCCAGGTCATAAGAGCCATTATTATTGGGCCCTACCTGCTGGCCCACCTGTCCACCCTCGACCTGGTAGATCCCCACCAGCACCGCCGGCGGAATGGAATAGGTCTGGGCAGCCAGAAACAGGCAGGCGGCAATGATTTTTCCCATGTTTAGCCCTTGTTCCCTTGCTGACGGCCGGAAGAATCGCCCGCCTCATCCGTCGGATTCTTAACGCCCGGCTTGAAAAATGCCATAGGATTATATGTTTTGTTTTCAGAATCATTGTTGGCGGCGGGGCCCGCCGGACTGGCGGCCTGCTTTTCGATAATGGCGGCAGGAGAAACGGCAGACACGGGCGCCGATAATGGCAATGCCGGCGCCGCTGTCCCGGCCGTTGTCAGTTTTTTGGGCACGGTTTCCCGTGCCAGCGCCTCGATCAGCGCCACCCGGGCCTCAAATGCCTCCCAGACCGGGTCAAGCGACATGGCCGCCCCGGCCTGCGCGCGCGCCTGATCGCTCAGGGCCGTCAGCCGGCGGGTTTCGGTCAGGTGTCCTTCGACATAGACCGGCACCAGGGCACGCAGAAGCTGCAGCTCAGTCCGGCGCGCCTCTGCGTCGGGAGCTCCCGCCGGGGTCAGGGCCGCGCGCAGTTCATAGGCGCGGTTGATCAGGCGTTCGGCGATTTCCTGCGTCAGCTTCTTTTCCGGACGGCCAAAGGAAAAAGCCGTTACCGCATTCACGACGGGAACCAGTGTCGCCAGGTACTGCAATGCGATCTGGCTTTCATCGCCCCGTACGACACCGCTGTCCAGCAGGTCGAGTCGCAGAACGTTTTCCGCCGCCGGGCTGAAATTGTCGGCAAAGGTCATGACGGTTTCCAGCGCCATCACCAAACGCTTGATTTCCGCCTCATCGGGAACCTTGCCGGTATGTCGATAATGTCCGGCGATCAGCCCCGATGAAAGCGCGGTCAGGGAAAGCCGCACGGAATCGCCCGGCGTGCCGTCCGCGGCAGCGTTGTCGCGCAACTCCAGCGCGGCGCCCAGATAAAGTCCCGATTGTACCGACCGCGCCAGAAGCTCGGCCATTTTTTCGGCCTCGAAAGCCTTGCCCGGCACGGCGCCGCCGGTGCGGCCGAACACATCGCCAATCGCCGCCATCAGCGGTGATCCGAGCTTTTCAAGAACCTGCAGAAGAT
>JANWLB010000066.1 GCA_025451095.1 Alphaproteobacteria bacterium | reverse complement strand
AGCCGCCGCAGCATTGGCACCCAGATGCGGTTCCGATAGTTTTGAATGCTAAGCGGGCCGCCGGCCTTGATCCGTCGTCCTGGCTCCCGTGTCTGGAAGCCCAGACCGGGGAAAACGCGATGCGGGTAGCCCGTGCGCGTCGGACAACCCCTCCGCCATTCCAGCAACATTTCCCGCAGCAGCGGCACCATGGGAATACTCCGCTGTCCCGCCGCCGTCTTGGTGAAGGGTTTGATATTGCCCTTGGCATCCTGATTGCGGCGAATATGGATGACGTTATCGACGAAGTCGACATCTTCCCAGAGCAGCCCCAGCATCTCGCCTGGACGCACGCCGGTCAGGAAGGGAAAGGCGTAATAGACGCCATGGCGTTTATCCTCCCTCGCCGCGTCAAGGATAGTTTTGACCTGATCCTGGCGCAGCAGGGCGCGATCTTTCTTCCGGTAGCCAGAAGCGGTGCGCTTGGGCATCAGGGGCACGCGGACACCGAAATCCTCCCCGACCATGGCCAGAATTGTGGCGAGATGTTTTTTGGCCAGACGAGCGACATAAGGAGATGAAATCTTCAGCACTATCTGATGCCACTCCCTGATCTGCACCGTCGTCATGTCGGAAATCTTATAAGCACCGAGCATGGGCATAAGCTTGGTCCCCTCGGGCAGCGTACCTGTGCGCGCGTAAACTCGGCGATCCTCCGCAGTTCCGATCAACGCCGGGCCGGTGATGTAGTCCTCGGCCACTTGCCGGTAAGCGGCCAGCGTATAGGGCGTGACGCGGCTCTCACAGTCCTTTAACCAATGCTGAACCACATCCGCAACCGTTGGAATGTTCTTAGCCGACAGGGGGGCTTTTTCCGCAGCCAAAGTATGAAGCTGGTGTTCGTTAGCCTCAGCCTCCTTGCGGGTCGCGAAGAATTTCTGCATGCGGACACCCGTGGTCGGATCTTTGTAGTGCAGAACATAGCGGGACAGTTTTGAAATCCTGCCGTCTTTATGCTTCCGGCGCATGCTGCGCTTGGTGATGTTTGTACGGAAATTTGTAGCAGTCACTGTTAAAATCCCCTCTCTGTCTCCAGAAAAACATGGCCGATATGCTCAGCACAATTATATTTCTTCGGGTGTTTGCCCCTACTTGCGCGCATATTCACGTGCGCGCGCGTACACGTGAATATGTGACGTTTGTGCCGTGACGTACTCATAGAGAAAAACCCCTGCTCACTGAAAATAGGTATAGGAGGGGGGTATAGGGCTCGTCACCCTCACGACCCTATACCCCGCCCTCGTCACGTCACGACGTCACATCCTAATTTCGTTCTTTTCCTCCGGAGTTTCCTTGAAATAGAGACAACTCATCGGAATGAACGTGCATCGCGTTACAGGTCCTCCAGCAAACCGGGCCCGCGACGCATCATCGGCTCTTGCACCCGGAAGGCGCTTCAGAGCAGATTTATGCGTCCCTTCGGCCCATAAAGTGCCCTGGAATATCCGGACCACTTCAGGATGCTTGTGCGCCACCAAGATGCCGTCCGGTAAGATCTTGATACCTAAGTTCAGCAAGGCCGGGATATTGCCTTCTGTGCGTGCAAGCTTGATCCTTTCTCCGACCGTTTGCCCTTCATGAATGAAGCAAAGCAAATGGCGCAGGCAGTCTTCAGCGTCATCCTCTTCATGGACCTGGGCCAGATGGGCCAACAGGCCATGATGCTGCGCGACCCAGTCCCCCGCCTCAGGAGAAGAGATCTCCTCTCCGTGAAGGGCGACAAAGGCCGCAGCCAACAGGCTGGACATGTTGCGGATATGGCGAGACTCTCCCGGCGGCATCGCCCTTTCTAGAGTTTCTATGGATTTGATAATCGGCTCGATTAAACCAATCATCTGATGGCACCATGCCGTCTGCCTTTCCCGCAAATACTCGAGACCTTCGGAAATCTCCTTTTTTATTTCCGGATTGCTCTCGTGTTTTTGCAGCTCAAGCTCGACAATACGGGATGCGTCTGCGTTGGTGCCGGGGATCGGGTTGATAGCGCCAAAGCAAAACGCTGACTGCAGTTGAAACTGCATAGCCCTACCTTCTGGCGTTCCCCGCACAATTGCGCCGTCGGCTGACGACGCGCTGCGCGCCAGCTTTAGAACGCCCTTCATGCGTCCGATATTGCGGTCAGCCTCGAACTCATCGAGAATGACCGGGCGGCTGTCTGCGCCAATGGACTGCCGTATACCCGCTTCTGTACTTGTGCCATCGACGCTGATGACCATGGGGTCGAGCGCCGCACAAAGCCCCCGGATAAGGGTCGTCTTGCCTGAGTTCTTCGGCCCGTTGATGAAGATATGTGGTCTCCACTCCAGCGCGCCACAAACCGGAGCAAGAGCCACCCACCCCAGCAACAGCAACGGCAACCCTGGCCGAGTCCATGGAAACAAGCTGAACCACTCCAAGAGCCTTTGTGCGTCAACTTCCATGTCCGTGCGGAACGGCGGTAATGACGCGAACCTGATGTAAGTATGATCCTGGCTGCGCGGAATTTCGCCGCTCAGATTCTGAACAATCCGACCTTTTTCCCGCCAAATACCGCAGCCCCTGACGCGGGTCGGGTGGAAAGGACCGGCGTCACGACATTTCTGCATCAGCATGTCGCCAATGCGTTTTGCATCTATGCCAATGACGTCCCCATCCTTGTTGAGTTTTGGACATATATTCAACCAGAACGAAAGCGGCGCAAGGTCGCATAGACCAGGCTCCGACATCAGAATGGCAGGTGGCAACACAGCAAGAATATTCTTTTTCTGATGCAGGAAAACATAGTGATTGCCATCGGTGTAGCCAAGAGGCTGTGGCCCTACATCTTCTGGATTGTATTCAACATCATCGAACCGCCGTCCAAGACCTTTCTCTTGAGCTGAGCGAAACATTTCCGGCAATTCATTAGCTGTGTTGCCACTGTAGTCTTCGGGAAGCAGGGCCCTGACGAATTTGCAGACGAGGTTTTCGTCATCAAATTGACCCGCCAGACTGGCCATGAGACTGAGCGCGGCGTCGTGAGTATCCTTGCCCCCCATCAGTTGCTTGTGGTTTTCATTCTCGAAGATCGCCCCTATGATTTCGATCATTTCATCCGAAACGACGGGCAAAGTGGAAAGATCGCAATCCAGCAAAGACTGCCCGTACCACTCATAGGGATTGCCTGTGTCTGGATGACGCGTGGGCGGCAAAACGCAAACAGAGCGAACCAGGATGTCGACGATCCTTGCGCCTTTGGCTGGAATCGCTGTCTTCTTCACCCCAGGCTCAGCCAGCGCGAAGATCGTCAGCCCCTTTTTCCCCTTCTTTCCTGAAACAAAATTGCCAATCATGCGTCTGACAGTTTCAACATAACGGTCGTCATCAATGTCGATTCCTACAATGCGAAGATCGCCAGAGACTTTTTGACCAGCTAGCAAACCGATCCCGTGCCCCGCGTATTGTTCGAGCCATTCGCTTCTGGTTTTCGGGTTTGGCGGCTGATCGATATAGTTGTTCCAGCCCCTAATGCTGGCTTTTTGCCCGGGTATGATGGGGCAAACGCTCAGCCCCTTAGCCCAAAATTGCGACGCGTTTTCTTTAAAGATGTTCGTAGACATAGTTCTTCCTCCTAAGTTTCCTTGTTGATAGATCGCATGGAGGACAAAATTTCAGTCAGACGGACCATCCGTCGGCTGTTGCCAACTCGATAAAAGGGAATTTCGCCTGATTCCACACCACAGAGTAGTTGGCGATATTCAATATTCAGTACTACCGCCGCCTTCTTGATAGTCATCAGTTTTTCAATTTCCGCTTTCACGAGTCGTGCCCCCATGCTTGAGATAAGAATGGGGGCGGAAGGTAAAAATGGGCCACCACCCCTTAAGGGGTGGGGCGCGTAACTAATTGAGATGCTTCTTAATATCCGATTTGCGGAAGCTCATCTTGTCGAACGCCGCCCTGTTCAACAAAGTCACAGATTTTTGCGGCGCTGAAATTGAGCACCTGGCCCTTTAAGACTGGGTCTTTCCCTTCATAGGTAATAAGGCCCTTTAAAGTTTTCCTGTCTTCCAGAGAAAAGTCGTCACGCTTTAGTACCAAATGGATTTTCCGGGCCAACTTAGTTTCGGCTTCCCCGCGAGCATCCTTATTCTGACGTTCTCCACCCCCGGATTTTTTTGCCCATCGGCGATACATCCAGAAAGAATAAATATAATTTTGGAGAATATTCGTTCTTTGCGCTGTTTTCTGTTGAAAATCCTTCACAGCTGTTCCATCAGCGATCTCCAATGCAACAATTATGGCAGCGTTTTTCTGATAATGGGTCCAAGCCCAGAAAAATTCTTCGCTAAAGTCTTTATCTTTAATAGCAGCCTCAATGAGAGCACACCTCTTCTTGTTCCGAACCTCGTTAATTGCATCAGCAACCAGCCTGCGCCTTTCTTCATCCCCCGGATAAATTATATCGCCTGCATGCAGTCTATGTTTCAAATTGCTTTTTATTTTTCCGCCCGGAACCAAGCTCGCCTGATACCTGTCGATCTCCGATGAAGTCGGTACGGCAACGTCTTGAAGAAAGGATTCCCAGCCCCGGAAATCCTTTTCAACTTTTTCCCAGAATAGGGTGCCCAAGCCTGCCTGTGTTTGCCGTGTTTGCACGGGGTTTGCAGACTTTGGCGTCGCGGGGCGCTTTTTGCGGCTACGGGATGTCATGAGAATGCACTTTCTTCAAATACCGCCAAGCTCTTTATAAACCTTCACAAATCACGATGGGGTGTGCATCAAAGTGCATTTTTGTGCCGTCTCGTGCGGGGAAAGTGGTGGGCCTGGCCGGACTTGAACCAGCGACCAAACCGTTATGAGCGGTCCGCTCTAACCAACTGAGCTACAGGCCCCTTAGGAATTCCGATGCCTACAAGTAGCTGTTTATGCGGGATCGTTCAAGGCCCAAGATAGGCCGTTATCTTCAGGAAAAAGCAAGAATTTGCTTTAATTTATCGGTTTTTTCCCTGTGTCCCTTATCAATAAGGGTGCGTGCCTCGGCCAGCTGGCGGCCGATATCCTGCCGCGCCTTGTCGAAGGCCTCGCCCAGAATTTTTCCCGCCGTGGACGGCAGAAGGTCCAGCAGCCGGTACAAACCCGTGGCGGAATCGCTCATCGATTTGCCACTAATGTCTCTTTCGCACAGCTCCTGCGCCAGATTCTGGATCGACGCTGCCCGGATGAAATGGACCTCCAGATCCGGCAGGATCACGCCCTGCAGCCACCGGCAGGCCGCATCCGTCGCGGTTACGTTCGTCATAACGGCGCCGAGATCGTCTTTCAGTTCCGCCAGATTCGTCTGCGACTGCACAAGGCTGGCTTTTCGCATCTGAACCGCCACAGCCGCATCCGGATTGAGCGCCTCGATCTCCGGCTGCGCCTGTTCGATCTGGCTGATATAAAGCTGCAGCGCGCCTTCTATGACGCCGGCAAATTTTTTAAGAGCTTCTATATTCAGCAGCTCCTGCTCATTCTGCACCAGGGTGCCGGAAATCGCCGCCGCCAGCTCGGCGGAACCGCCCTGCACGGCGGAAAAGCGGCTTTTTCCCTCGGCCAGGGCCGCAAGCCTCATTTCCCTGATTTTGTCTTCGGGGCTGGGTTCCGCGCGCACCGGCGCCGGTGTTGGCGTGCGGCTCCAAAGGGCTCTTCTCTGCCGGACTGCCGGCTCCTCAACAACAGCAGGAGCGGGCGGCGGCAATTCAGGAGTTTTGAGCATTTTTGCGCAGGAGCATTCATTAAACTTCTGGTTCAGAAGCAGGATTTTTTCGCTGACCGGCTGCCGGGCGCCCAGATCTGTCATCGCCCAGTTTCCGACGGCCTTTATGACCTCCGCCAGAGACGCCTGAAGATCGCTGCCGATTTTCAAAGCGTCCGCCACCGAAGCGGTTTTAAGTGCTGCCACCTGAAGCTGGACAAGCTCCTCATCGCAGGCAATCTGCGGCAGCTTGATCGACGGGCCTTTTTTATCCGGCGCCGGTGGTGCCGACGCATCTTCCACAATTACGGGGCCGCCGGTTTCTTCAAGTTTTTTGCGCAAACACTCAGGGAGTATGTCGGTAAGCTCGCCCAGACGGCACTCATGAAAACCGGAGCGTATCAGAACCGGGCCCGTGCTGAAAAACAGGACATCTTCTTCATATGACGGCTCTGCAATCTGCGTCTCGGAAAACATCGTATAAAGCCGGTTCTGCTGCTCAAAAGTAAGCTGCACATCAGGGGAGATTTTAGCTCCGTCGGGAGCCTCAGCGTTCTGTGTCCACTGTTTATGTCCTGCGATAAACTGCTTCTCCTCGTCCGTCAGGCGGGGATCGTCGTGATGCAGCGGTGAAAAATCCGCCCTTTTACCAAAATCGTTGCCGGCGGCAAGTTCAATATTGTAAAAGCAGGCGCCTGAAAAATCCGTCCGTGAAAACTTCAGGCGCGGCGCCGACCGCTCGGCCGCCACGCCACAGAATTGAGCACCGGCAAAAAAGCCGCCGCTGATATCCAGACTGTGCCGGCCGGAGCTGTAGCCATTAAGAATAAACGTCGCCCCGACACCGCGCGCCTGGGTCCAGTCGGTATTGTCAAAGCCTGCCCCCTCATAAACACTCCTGAAATGTTCGGAAAAAGGGGCATACATCTTGCTAAAATTGGGGAGCGTGTAGCGCGCGCCTGAAAAATCAGCCTTATAGGCCCTTGCGCCTGAGAAATCGGGCCGGCTGCCGGTCGTCGATTTTAAGGATGCGCGCTCCAGCTCACAGCCGGTAAATTTGGCCTCGGACAGATCCATCCCGTCCAGCACGGCATTTTTAAGATGGCCATTATTGAGATTGCAGCCCTGAAGCTCATACTCAAAAAGGTATTCTCTTTGCTCCGGCGACAGACACAGGCCGTTTAGATCGATGTCCTGCCGGACAAGATATTCGACCAGCTCTCCCCACGACTCTATTTCCTTGGATAGCTCCGAACCATAATTGTTTTGCCTGTATCTGAAGTTTTTATTCAGAGCGGCATAACCTTTATCTTTGGCTTCCAGATCGTCCTTCAGCTTCTTTATCCCGGGACCATCAGATATGGTGAGGTCGTATAAAAGGATCAGGCTGTCATTCCGGCGCACATAGATCTTCTTCCACAGATCGGGTGTCATAGGCAGGCGCCCGGCGTTTTCGTCGACGACCTCGGAACCATCTGTGTTGACAGGCGCGGCACGCTCCCGTGTTATTGCGGCCAGGTCTGGGTCTTCCCCTCTACCGCTGCGTCTTGGTCCCATTATCCCGTTTCTCCGGCGTGCGCCTGACGTGCGTCAGGGCGCCCGTGTATAGAGTTGGCGCTGAATATCGCCTGCATTATAGACAAACGCGGTGATTATGTCAATAAATAGCGGGAAGGGCCTGAAAAGCGCTCAGGTGTCCAGAAAACTGCGCAATTTGCGCGAGCGGCTGGGGTGCTTGAGCTTGCGCAGAGCCTTGGCCTCGATCTGCCGGATACGCTCCCGCGTGACGTTGAACTGCTGCCCCACTTCTTCCAGCGTATGGTCGGTGTTCATGCCGATGCCAAAACGCATGCGCAAAACGCGCTCCTCCCTCGGGGTCAGACTGGCCAGAACCCGGGTGGTGGTTTCGCGCAGATTGGAATGGATTGCCGATTCAACAGGCAGGATCGCGTTCTTGTCCTCGATGAAATCGCCCAGGCTCGAATCTTCCTCGTCGCCGATCGGCGTCTCCAGAGAGACCGGCTCCTTCGCGATCTTCAGAACCTTGCGCACCTTATCCAGCGGCATGTGCAAACGCGCGGCCAGTTCTTCCGGCGTCGGCTCGCGGCCGATTTCGTGCATCATCTGGCGCGAGGTACGAACCAGTTTGTTGATTGTTTCGATCATGTGCACGGGGATCCGGATGGTACGCGCCTGGTCCGCGATCGAGCGTGTGATCGCCTGCCGTATCCACCACGTGGCATAGGTGGAGAATTTATAGCCGCGACGATACTCAAACTTGTCGACCGCTTTCATCAGGCCGATATTGCCTTCCTGAATCAGATCAAGGAACTGCAAGCCCCGGTTGGTGTATTTCTTGGCGATGGAGATGACAAGGCGCAGATTTGCCTCCACCATTTCCTTCTTGGCGCGCCCTGCTTCGCGTTCGCCCTTCTGCACGGTCGAGACGATGCGGCGGAATTCCTTGAGCGGCAGCATCGCTTCCTCGGCAATGGCCGACACGCGGTTGCGTATATCGTCGATGCTGTCCTTGTGCTTTTCAGTGAACTTCGTCCATGCCTTGGACTTTTTCTTGACCTTGGCCAGCCAGCGCGGATCGAGCTCGGAGCCAAAGTACTCTTCGAGAAAATCTTCGCGCTTGACGCCGCAATCGATGGCCAGACGCATCAAACGGCCCTCGAGGCTGACCATCTCGCGGTTCATCTTATAAAGGCGCTCAATAAGCTGCTCGATGCGGGCGTTATTCAGCCGCACATCATTCATCAGGCCGATCATTTCCTTTTTCAGGGTCTCGTATTTCTTGTTGGTCGGCGCCGGCGGCTCTTTGCCCTTGGCCAGGAGATCGATGCGCTCCGCCTGCACTTTCTGCATTTTCTTGTAGGTTTTCTGGATCTTGCCGAAAGATTCGAACACCTGCGGCAAAAGCTCTTCTTCCATGGCCGAAAGGGAAATGCCGGCCTCATCGTCGCCTTCGCCAGCACCTTCCGCGCCGGGCTGACCTTCCGCGCCTTCCTCGCGCTCCTCCTCTTCTATATCAGCGGCTTCGGGCTGCTCGCCATCGCTGTAGGTTGCATCAAGGTCGATCACCTCGCGCAGCAGGATATTTCCCTTCTGCAGTGCCTCGTACCAGGCGATCATGGATTCGATAGCAAGCGGGCTTTCGCAGATCCCGCCGATCATCATTTCGCGCCCGGCCTCAATCCTTTTGGCAATGGCGATCTCGCCCTCGCGGGAAAGAAGCTCGACCGAGCCCATTTCACGCAGATACATCCGCACGGGATCGTCGGTGCGCCCGGTGTCGTCGCTATCGATGTTACCGCCGGATTCATAGCCGGTGCTTTCTTTTTCCTCGGCTTCTTCCGTGTCGGCTTCGGCATCGACCAGCTGAATCCCCACGTCGGAGATGGTCGCCATGGCGTCTTCGATCTGTTCGGAGGAGAATTCTTCAGCCGGAAGGGCATTGTTGATTTCGTCATAAGTCACGAAACCCTTTTCTTTGCCCTTTTTGACAAGCTGCTTCACGACCGTCTCGAGCG
Organism: Alphaproteobacteria bacterium; assembly: GCA_025451095.1. Lineage (GTDB taxonomy): Bacteria > Pseudomonadota > Alphaproteobacteria > Micavibrionales > Micavibrionaceae > JACQIJ01. Next base: position 10,351 of record JANWLB010000066.1, on the reverse strand, counting down.
AGCCCTTTACAACCGTTTCGCGGTTCTCGTCCTGGGGTTCTTTTTCACTCACGGCTTTCTGCCCGCTACCCGTTCTGACTGCCATCAACAAAAATCCAATTCAACGCTGTTTAAGATTCTGGGATTAGAACCCATTATTTAAGAAAAATCAAAGGACTATTTCATCCTTCCGAGGCCCTGTAAATATCCTGCAGGGCCCTGAGCTTTTCCTCGTTTTCGGGGGTGAACTCCCCGGCCAGGGCCTGGCCTCCCTGCTTTATCTCCCGCCCCTCCTCATCCTTATTCATAAGGCGGCATATATCCAGCCAGCCTTCACGGGCGTCTTCCGGGCTGGCCCCGGGGGCCGCAAACGCGGAGTGCCGGTAAGCGGCCGGGCCGGTCACCAACGCAAGTTCCTCCTCAAAACCCTTCTGAATCAAATGGTTTCTAAGGCTTTCGGCGTCAAGGGCGGGATCCGCCGCCCCCAGAAGACCCAGCACCGCCTGGCGCATCTGGTCCAGCCGCCGGTCGCCCATTTTAAGCTGCGCCATAACCTCCTCGGCGATCTCGAACAGCTCAGGATGGTTAATCAGCGCGCTCAGAAGGATATGGGTACGATCCTGCCCGATTCCAGGGCGCTTCAGACGAAAACCTGAAACCGCCGGGGAGGGTTTCCGGCCGTCCTTGCGGCTCTCCGGCCGCCCGTCAGCCCGCGTACGCGGAGGCGTGGCAGCGCGCGACTCGCGGAAGGATCTATAAAGCCGGTCGCGGAAAGTCTGGCGGTAATAATGCTGCACGCCTCTGTCAGCGATTCGCAACGCTTCGTCTTCAAGAGTTTGCGCCAGTCCGGCGCGCGCTTCCGGCGTATCGAATTTCCGGCCGCCGGTGTGATGGCTCCAGAGAAACTCGACCAGCGGCGTCGACGATTCAAGAATGGTCTGCAGCGCCGTTTTGCCCTGGGTGCGCACCAGGCTGTCAGGGTCCTGCCCTTCCGGCAGGAAGGCGAACAATGCGCTGTGATTGGGCTTGAGCAAAGGCAGCAGCCGTTCGGCGGCGCGTGCCGCTGCCCGCCGCCCGGCCTCGTCGCCGTCAAAACACAGGATGGGGGTTTTCGAATCTGCAGGAATCATCTTCCACAGCGCAAGAATTTGTTCCTCCGTCAGCGCGGTGCCCAGCGGCGCGACGGCGCCGCGATGTCCTGCATAAAAACAGGCCATGACATCCAGATAACCTTCAACCACGATCACCGGCTGGCCTTCCGCTGCCGCCTGCCGCGCGTGCGACTCGCCATACAGCATGCGGCCCTTGTGGAACAAAGGTGAATCGCTGGAGTTGATGTATTTGGGCGGCTTGTTCCCTCCCGGATCGGGCGGGCGCAGATGCTCGGGCAGCACGCGGCCGCCGAAGGCGACGATACGGCCGCGGCGGTCGGCCACCGGGAACATCAGGCGTTCGCGGAAAAATGAGTAAGGCTCGCCGCCCCGGTCGGAACGGCGGATCAGCCCGGCCTCTATCATCTGTGCATCGGTATAATCTTTGCCCTTAAGGTGCGTGCGCAAAGCCTGTCCGTCCGAAGGTGAAAAGCCGAGACGGAACGAGCCGATCATTTCCTCCGTTACGCCGCGGCCCGTAATATAATCGAGCGCCGTGCGCGCCTTCGGACCTTTCAGCTCCGCCGAAAAAAATTGCGCCGCATCCTCGATCAGGCTGTACAGGCTTTTTTCTTTCTTCGCCTGCTCGACCTCCTGCGGTGTCTGCTGCGGCACGGCCATGCCCGCCTGCGCCGCCAGAATCTCCACAGCTTCGATAAAAGACTGGTTGTCATTCTGCATGACAAAGCCGATCGCGTCGCCGTGCGCGCCACAACCGAAGCAGTGATAAAATTGCTTGTCGTCGTTCACATAGAACGAGGGGGTTTTTTCATGATGGAAAGGGCAACAGCCCTTGAATTCACGCCCGGCGCGGGTCAGTTTGACGCGCCGTCCGATAATCTCGGACAGCGTAAGCCGGTCGCGCAGCTCCGCAGTGAATCTCGGGGGTAAAGCCATAGTGTCCTTATTAGCATCCCGGCTCCTGAAAAAGCCAGATTCGGCTTATACTCTATTTTATTGACATAAAGCTGTAGCCTGCCACCACCTCTGACCGATCTCAGGCCTGGTAATCGCGGGTCGACCGCGCGGCCGGAACGGTGGGCGATTGCATGGGAACTTCTACAGGGATTGGCGTGACCTGCGCATCACGGGCTTTTGCAAATTGAGGCGCGAGCGGTGAAACGCCCTCCATGCTTCCCCCCGGACCGTTTTGCTCCATATAAAGATCGTAGGCGCCGCCGGCCACACCGCCGACCATGGACGGGTCCGGCATGTATTCCTCGCCAAAAACACGGCCGATGGCATTGCGCATGAATTCCCGGGCCAAGTCGCCACCGCCGAACAGGCCCAGGCCTGTCGCATTGACTCCCATCTCCGTCACGCCCGTAACCGTGGCCGCCGCCGCCTTGCCATAGTGACCATCAACCGCATTGCCTATAACCTCGGCGGCAACAAACCCAGCGCCGAAAACCGCGCCCGCGCCACCGGGTAAATGACTTGCCTCCTTGCCTACCAGGCGGGCTCCCATTTTCAAACCTGCCTCCGCAAGTTCGGCGCTTTTCTTCGAACCCAGCGCCTCTCCGCCCGTCGCCATCGCCGCGTCAACAGCCGCCTGCCCGTAATTACCTCTCGCAACATCCAGCGCGACCTGCCCTGCCGCCGCTCCGCGGCCCACGACATTCGCACCGCCATGAGCATGAGATTCTTCCCCGACAGATATTTTTGCAGATTCATGTGCGGGCGCATGAGACACCGGCGCATCCGCCGGCGCGTGAACGGATTCTGTCGAAGGCACGGTCGCCTCAAGGACGCCGGGCCTGCCCTCCGACGGCAACGCGGGCGGCGCTGAGGTTTCAGGTGCTATCGCTGCCGGTGCTTGTGGCGCCGGGGTTTCCGAAGAGGGCGCGGCAGGCGGCGGTGTCCGGGGATGATAGGTGCCGCTCTCCATTTCGACATGGCCGACATCGCGCATGGTTTCATCGAACCCGGTCCGGCGCTCCGCCTCAAGCATGCGCTCCAGACGATCCGGATTGTTCTTTATTGCCAGCGCATCTCCCGTCGCGTCCGCGTAGCGCAGCTGCGCCTCGCGGTAGAGCGTGTCATGCAGCTCTCCCACATAAGCCGTGCGCGCCTCGGGCGCGGCGCCGGGATGAGCCTGATCATAGGCTTCTATCGCGCGCTTGCGATAGTTTTCAAACCCCTCGCCTTCGGCGCGCGGCGGGCGGCTCTCCACAGCCTCGCGCGCCTGCTTTTCAAACTCCCGTTGCTGTTCTATTTTTTCGGGGGCGATGCCCGCGATTTTTCCCGAGGCCTGCTCGGCTTCACGGATTTGTTTCGTCATGGAATCCGACAGAGGAACGCCGGAATGTTCAAGCGCGCGGCGGGCCTCCGTGACTTTCTGGTAGGCGTCCGGCCTGCCGTTTTCAACATCCAGAACGGCTTCAGCGAGCTTGTGGCGAAGGCGCGCGTCCGTTTCCGGATTTAAGCCCGGCATGTCATTCATCTCGCCGATGACACGGCCGACGGCGGTTGATTCCGGATTTTTGGGATTTTCAAAGCCCATGACTTTCGGCTTGGGAAGAACGTCGGGATCGTAAATGACCACGGACCCGTTCGTGCCCACATACATCCCGGCAATTCCGGCGCCGTGAAAGATATCTTTTGACGTGAGGGCGCCCGGCCGGGCCGCGTTGGGCGTACCGAACTCATATTGTAAATTCTTTGCAAAGACTCGTGATTCAGTCTCGGCGTAGCCTCCGGACTTCCACCGCGCCTCGATTTTATCTGCTTCGGCGGCAAAGTCACGGCCGCTGACCGGGTCCTTGCCCAGCTCACGCATGCTGGTGGTCACTTTATTGATCAGGGTCTCGTCGACCGGAGCCGCGCTGTTCAGAAACCGCGCCTGGCTAGTTTGTGCATAGCGGTCGAAATCTTCCCTGACCTCGATGCCATAGACAAAGCCGCCCTCACCATGCTTCCAGCCCGCGACCTCCTGGGCCTGATAGAAAGAATCTGTCCGCCCGCCCGGACCGCCCGGATAGGTGTAAAATCCGCGGCCATATTCGCTCATATGTGAAGTTGCCGGATCAACAGACTCGATCAGGCTGCGGCCTTGCGTGCCATGATAAAGAATTGAACCCATACACCCTCAAAAAAGTATGCCGGCTCAAGTATACCCTTGAATCCATTAATTTTTTGTTATGTTAATTATAACACAAAAGCGCCGGTTGCCGCAAAATAGACCGCGATAACCTATTGAATTCATTTAAAAATGACCTAGAATCAATAACAGTGCCTCTCGACACACATTGTGATGCTCCATGCCCCTGTCCTTTTCCATCCTGCGCCTGCGCGATTTCCGGCTCCTGCTCTTCACCCGCGCCTTCACCCTGATGGCGCTGCAGTGCCAGGCCGTCATCATCGGCTGGCAGATTTATTCCCTGACCCATAGCCCGTTCCTGCTGGGCCTCGCCGGACTGGTGGAGGCCGTGCCCGCTATTATCTGTGCCCTGTTCGCCGGTCACGCGGTCGATATCGGGCGGCCGCACAGAATCTACAGCCTCAGTCTCGGCGCCGAGGCACTGAACACCTTCATCCTGTTCCTGCTGGCAGGCGGCATCCTGATGACGCCGGGTCCGGATCTATTGCCCTGGATTTTTGCCGGCGTTTTCATTTCCGGCCTCGCGCGCAGCTTTATCATGCCCGCCTCTTTCTCCATGCTGCCGCGCATCGTGCCGCGCGCGGATATTCCCGCCGCGTCCGCCTGGCTGAACAGCGGATTCCAGATCGCGGCGATCTCGGGGCCCGCGCTGGCCGGCATTATCTATGGCGGGTACGGCGCGCGCGTGGCGTGGCTGCTGCCAGTATCATTCATGCTGGCCGGATTCGCGATGGTCAATTTCATCCGCCTGCCCGTCCACGCGCCGCCGGAAAGGCGCGACCCCGCGCTGGTCAGCATCAGGGCGGGCTGGGCCTTCATCCTGAAAAACCCGGTCCTGCTGTCCGTCATGACACTGGATATGTTCGCCGTTTTGTTCGGCGGCGCCGTTGCGCTGCTCCCCGCCTATGCCGATCAGGTGCTGCATGTCGGGTCGGAGGGACTGGGCCTGCTGCGCGCGGCCCCGGCGATGGGCGCCGTCATTACCGCGCTGGTGCTGGCCGTGCGGCCGATGAAAATCCTGACCGGGCGCCGTCTGTTGTTCGCCGTTGCCGGCTTCGGGTTGTGCATGATCGGCTTCGGCGCCAGCAAGGTTTTCTGGCTCTCGCTTGTATTCCTGGCCTTTAGCGGGGCGTTCGACAGCGTCAGCATGATCGTACGCGGCACGCTGATGCAGCTTCTTACGCCCGACGACATGCGCGGCCGTGTGTCGTCGGTCAACAGCATGTTCATCATTTCATCAAATGAGATCGGTGCCTTTGAATCCGGCACTGCCGCCAAACTTCTGGGGCTGGTGCCGTCCGTCGTGGTCGGCGGCATAATGACGCTGGCCGTCGTGGCGCTGACGGCCCTTCTTTCGCCGGGACTGCGTAAAGCCGTAGTCAGCGCAGACGACAAAGCTCCGTCCGGCCCCTAGCTGGCCAGCCGTTCCTTGATCAGGCTGCTGGCCTGTGCCATGTCCATCTGCCCGGCATAGCGGGATTTGAGCGCGCCCATCACCTTGCCCATATCCTTGACACTGGAAACATTCAGCTCACTGATCAGGCCTTCGACGGTCTTTTTCATCTGCGCCTCATCCATCTGCTGCGGCAAAAAGCGCCGGATGACGGCGATCTCGCCGTTTTCCTTTTCCGCCAGCTCCGGGCGGCCATTCTTGGCAAAGATATCCGCTGATTCCTGCCGCTGCTTGATCATGCCCTGCATCATCGACAAAATCTCGGTCTCGCCGATGCCGCCCGTATTTCCCGTGCCGCGCGCGTTGATGTCGCGATCTTTCAGGGCCGCCAGGACCAGCCGCAGTGTGCCCACGGTCAACTCGTCCCGTGCTTTCATGCCCTCTTTCAACGCATTATTGATTTCGGTCCGCTTGTCCACGTTTTTTCCCTTTCCTTTTTCCGCGCCACCCTTTATCCAGAGCGGAACGCGTGCTACATATATAAGTGCTTATGACGCCCCTTTCTAACACAAAAAAGCCTGACAACGCCACGGCTGTGATTGTGCTGGCCGACGGCACCGTATTATGGGGCAGGGGTTTCGGCGCCACCGCAAAAAAAACCGGCGAAATCTGCTTCAACACCGCCATGACCGGCTATCAGGAAGTCCTGACCGACCCGTCCTATGCCGGACAGATTATCAATTTCACCTTCCCCCATATCGGTAATGTCGGCACAAATGATGAAGATATCGAAACCGACCACCCCGCAGCCCGCGGCCTGATCCTGCGTGAGGATATCACCGACCCCTCCAGCTGGCGGGCGAACGCCCGCTTCACGGCATGGCTGGAGAAAAACAACCTGCCCGGAATCTGCGGCATCGATACCCGCGCCCTCACCCGTCATATACGGGACCACGGTGCGCCCAATGGCGTCATCTGCCACAGCCCGGACGGCGCGTTCGACCTTCCCGCCCTTCACAAGGAAGCCGCGAACTGGCCCGGACTGGAAGGCATGGATCTTGCCAAAGATGTGTCCTGCACGAAAATTTATGAATGGAGCGGCGAGTCTTCGTGGCAGGCGGCGACCGGGTACGCAAGACAGACGGCGCCGCGCCATCATGTTGTCGCCATCGATTACGGCATCAAGAAAAACATTCTGCGCTGCCTTTCCGCGCACGGATGCCGCGTGACTGTCGTGCCCTGCACGACGCCGGCGAATGACATTCTCGCCCTCAAGCCGGACGGCATATTTTTATCGAACGGCCCCGGCGACCCGGCCGCAACAGGCACTTACGCCGTGCCGGTGATCCGCGACCTTCTGGCTACCGGCAAGCCACTGTTCGGAATCTGTCTCGGGCATCAATTGCTGGCGCTGGCGCTCGGCGGGCGCACGACCAAGATGCCGCTCGGCCACCGCGGCGCCAATCACCCGGTCAAGGACCTGACTACCGGCAAGGTGGAGATCACCAGCCAGAATCACGGCTTCCACGTCCTGCCCGAATCCCTGCCTGGCGACGCCGAAGTCACGCATGTCAGCCTGTTCGACGGCTCGAACGAAGGACTGCGCCTCAAAAACAGGCCCGCCTTCTCCGTTCAGTACCATCCCGAGGCCTCCCCCGGCCCGCACGACAGCCATTATTTGTTTGAAAGATTTGTAGGGCTCATGTAACCCTTGCCCTTGAAGAATGAGGGCTATGTCCATGACCAGAACTTTTGAGCAAACGTCGCTTCCTGACATTTCTGATTTACGGGTTGCCTTTGAACTGGCGCGGATGGCCGTGGATACGACCGTAAGAAGTCCCCTTTATAATCCCGACGCAGATCCGGATACCTGCAATGCTTTATCGGCACAGATGCAGGAGACATTTGACCGCGTGATTTCAGCAACGGAAGCCCTGGCGGATCAGGCGCCCAAAGAAGCCCTCTCCATACTCCTGTCAACCGCTGAACAATTCGGGCTTCGCTGGCCCCCGGCGCCGCATATCCCGCAAGACCACTATCTGCAGCAGGCGCTCGTCGCTGAAGAAAGCATCGTCGCCCTTACAGAGCGGCATGGCATCGAAAGGTCATCGCCGCTGTACAGGATGGCCTGGAAAGCCTCCCCGGCCTGATTTGCGAACTCACAACTATTTATTGACATAATCTAATTGTCGCGGTATGAACGCCCATGCCACAAAGACAAAAACTCATCGACGGCTTCAGACTGTTCCGGGGAGAACAATACCTCGGCTCGCCGCTTTTGAAGGAGCTTGTGCGCGACGGCGCCTCACCCGATTTTTTTATCATCAACTGCATCGATCCGCGCAGCGGCGCCGACATCGTTTTCGGCGCGCCGCCGGGCCAGCAGTTCACCAAGCCGCTGATGGCAACCATCGTGCCGCCTTATCACCCGGATAACCTGACGGAGCTTCAGGCCGCGCTCAGCTACGCAATCGACGTGAAAAAAATCAAACACCTGATTATCCTGGGTCATTCACAGTGCGCCGGATGCGGCGCACTGGTAAACGGGACAGACGACCCTTTTATCGCCCGGTGGGTTATAAAAGGTGAACCCGCCTTGCATAAGGCCGCCCTGAAAGCCGGCTTTGCCGACCCCACATGCCTGCAAAGGGAAACGGAGCGGCAGATCGTCGCGTTCAGCCTGCAGAATATTTCCCAATATCCGGTCGTGGCCCGGGCACTGGCGGAAGGACGCCTGACCGTCAACGGCTGGCTCTTTGGCATGGAAGATTGCAGCCTGCATGAATATGACCCTGAAACAGACAGTTTCCAGAGAATCAACGAAGCGGAATACCGGCCCGACAGACCATCTGCCGTACTTACGCCTACTCTCTAGTAATTTATGAGGGGTTGCCGAATACAGCTTGGCAGCCCTGCTGGCTTGGCTTACCTTGTAGGCCGCTGATACCCCAGAGAATCAATGCCCAAGCGTACGGATATAAAATCGATCTGCATCATAGGTGCCGGACCCATCGTGATCGGCCAGGCATGCGAGTTCGATTATTCCGGGACGCAGGCCTGCAAGGCGCTCAAGGAAGAAGGCTACCGCCTTATTCTTATTAATTCCAACCCCGCCACGATCATGACCGATCCCGATCTGGCGGACGCCACCTATATCGAGCCCATCACGCCTGACGTCGTCACGAAGATTCTCGAGCGCGAGCGGCCTGATGCGCTGCTGCCCACCATGGGCGGGCAAACGGCCCTCAATACGGCGATGGCGCTTCATAAAAACGGCACGCTCGAGCGGCTGAAGATTGAGCTGATCGGCGCCCGCGCCGATGTTATCGATCGCGCCGAAGACCGGCAGAAATTCAAAATCTGCATGAACGAACTGGGACTGGAGAGCGCGCGCAGCGAAGTGGCCGGAAACATGGAATCTGCGCTGAAAGCGCTGGAGCGCGTCGGCCTGCCCGCCATCATCCGCCCGTCCTTTACGCTGGCGGGCACCGGCGGCGGCGTGGCTTATAACAAAGAGCAGTTCAAAACCATCGTCCAGGAGGGTCTCGATGCCTCCCCCGTCCGCGAGGTTCTGATTGAGGAATCGCTTCTTGGCTGGAAAGAGTTTGAAATGGAAGTGGTGCGGGACAAGAAAGACAACTGTATCATCATCTGCGCTATCGAGAATATCGATCCAATGGGCGTCCATACAGGAGAGTCCATCACTGTCGCCCCTGCCCTTACCCTGACCGACAAGGAATACCAGCTCATGCGCGACGCCTCGCTGGCCGTTCTGCGCGGCATCGGCGTGGAGACCGGCGGCTCCAACGTGCAGTTTGCCATCGATCCAGAAACGGGGCGCATGGTGGTGATCGAGATGAACCCGCGCGTATCGCGCTCATCGGCTCTGGCTTCAAAGGCCACCGGGTTCCCGATCGCGAAAATCGCGGCCAAGCTGGCCATAGGTTATACTTTGGACGAACTGGCCAACGACATCACAGGCGGCCGCACCCCCGCCTCGTTCGAGCCGTCGATCGATTACGTGGTCACAAAGATACCGCGTTTCACTTTCGAGCGCTTCCGCGGCTCTGACAATACGCTGACCACCTCCATGAAATCGGTGGGCGAGGCCATGGCCATCGGGCGCAGCTTTGAGGAATCGATGCAGAAGGCGCTGCGCTCTCTTGAAAAAGGACTGACCGGATTCGATCCTTTGCCGATTGCCGGAATTCACGATGGCGAAAAACCGGATCGCGATCAGGTCCGCGCCACTCTTTCGCGCCCGACGCCGCAACGCATCCTGTATGTTGCCGACGCCTACCGCTATGGCTTCACGACCGAGGAAATCCACGCCATCACGAAGTATGATCCCTGGTTTCTCGAGCGGATCAAAAATATCGTGACGACCGAGGAAGAGATCAAAAAGCAGGGACTGCCCGTCAAGGCGGAGGGCTGGCTGCGGCTCAAGAAGATGGGGTTTTCCGATGCGCGTTTGGCCGCCCTGGTCGGCGTGGCCGAGGAGAATGTGCGTAAGGCGCGCCACAAGCACAATGTGCGCCCGGTCTACAAGCGTGTCGACACCTGCGCGGCGGAGATCCCTTCGCAGACAGCCTACATGTACAGTTGCTATGAAACACCCTTCTCCGACAAAAGCAACGAGTGCGAACCAAGCAGCCGGAAGAAAATCGTCATCCTCGGCGGCGGACCCAACCGCATCGGCCAGGGGATCGAGTTCGATTATTGCTGCGT
>JANWLB010000065.1 GCA_025451095.1 Alphaproteobacteria bacterium | reverse complement strand
GATTTCGGTCCTCAGGTCTCGATTCCGGCGGCGATGATGGCGCTCGAAGCTCATCCCGGTATGGGTTTCAGTTTATACGGCGATGAGAGAAAAATAAGACCAATTCTCGACCGGTATGCCGATCTCAGGGCTGTCTCGACGATCATTCATACTGACAAGATCATCTCCAGCGATGAAAAACCCTCGATCGCTTTGAGGACCGGCAAGGATTCCAGCATGCGGCTGGCGATCGATGCCGTAAAAAACGGTGAAGCGCAAAGCGTCGTGTCGGCGGGTAATACGGGAGCCCTGATGGTGACTTCCAAGATGGTGCTCAAATGCCTGCCGGGAATCAGCCGCCCGGCCATTGCCAGCGTCCTGCCGACTCTGCATGGCGATACGGTCGTTCTTGATTTGGGCGCCAACGTGCAGTGTGATTCCGAAATTCTTGTGCAGTTCGCGGTGCTGGGCGCCGTCTATGCCCGTGTGGTCAAGAGTATCCATACGCCTACCGTCGCGCTGCTGAACGTGGGATCGGAAGAAATGAAAGGCCATGACCAGGTGCGCGGCGCGGCCACCGTTCTTTCGCAGGTGGATTTTCCCGGCCGCTTCACAGGCTTTGTCGAAGGCAACGACATTCCCATGGGGACGGTCGATGTGGTTGTCACGGACGGTTTCACCGGGAATGTTGCTCTGAAAGTTGCCGAAGGCGTGGGCGAACTAACCAGCAATATCATCAGGGATGCGTTTCATTCGTCGCTTCTCGCGCGTCTGGGCGGTCTTCTGGCTTATGGCGCGCTCAAAAAGGCAAAGCGCCGCGTCGACCCGCGCTTTTATAACGGCGGCATGTTCCTTGGGCTGAACGGCATCTGCGTCAAGAGTCACGGCGGGATGGATTCTTACGGCTTTTCGCGCGCCATTCTCATGGCGGCGGGGCTGGTTCAGAAAGGGTATAACAAGCGTGTGGCCGAAGAGATCGAGCAGCTCATGGGCCAGGAATCTTTTGTCTCCGGTCTTGAGACGCAGGTACCGGTATCCTCATGACGATCCGTTCCGTCATCGCCGCCTGCGGCGCCTATCTGCCGTCGCGCCGGCTGACCAATGCCGATCTTGAGAAAATGGTTGAAACCAGCGATGAATGGATCGTTCAGCGCACAGGCATTCGCGAGCGCCGGATCGCCGCCGACGGAGAATCAACGGGCGACATGGCGATTGCCGCCGCGCGACAGGCGATGGAACGCGCGGGGCTGAAAGGCGCGGACATTGACGGGATCATCGTCGCCACCACTACCCCGGATCAGAGTTTTCCTTCCGTCGCCATCAAGGTGCAGCAGGCGCTGGCCACAAAAATCGGCCCGGTTTTCGACGTGCAGGCCGCCTGCTCAGGGTTTATTTATGCGCTGGCGGTGGCGGATAATTTTATAAGGGCAGGGCAGGGAAAATGCTTCCTGGTGATCGGGGCGGAGAAAATGTCCTCGATCCTGGATTGGGACGACCGTGGTACGGCAATCCTGTTCGGGGATGGTGCCGGTGCTGTCATTCTGCAAGCCGAGGAAGGAAAAGGCACGGTGGCTGACAGCGGCGTGCTGTCCACCCATTTGTGCGCCAACGGCAACCTGAAGGATATCCTGTATACCAGCGGCGGCACATCGACGACACAGGACAGCGGTGTCATCATAATGGACGGCAAGGAGGTCTTCCGCTATGCCGTGCAGTACATGGCCGATATCGTGAGCGATGTGCTGGCGTTCAATAAAATTGATGCCGGGCAGATCGACTGGCTGGTCCCTCATCAGGCCAATATCAGGATCATTGAAGGGGCGGCGCGTAAACTGAATTTGGGCATGGATCGGGTAGTCGTGACGGTCGAGCGTCACGGCAACACCTCGGCGGCGTCCATTCCCCTGGCGCTGGAAGAGGCGGTCAGCGCCGGAAAAATCAAAAAAGGCGACCTTCTGCTGATGGAGGCCTTGGGCGCCGGGCTTACCTGGGGCGCGGCTTTGGTCCGGTTCTAGCTTTTTGGCAACCCATTATTTTTCATAATTTAAATAAGAAGGACTTATTAAAACAGGCGCCGGAACCGGGAATGGCAGTAGCAGGCCGTATTTTCCTTATAGCGATGGATTGGCGCGGGATCTGGCTTATGCCGGAGCGACCCTATATACCGCATTACCGGCTATGAGCCGAAGCCGTATCCGGCTGAAGAAAACCCCTTTACCCTTTGAATTGAATCATTTTTTACCCCTTTGCGCGTTGACGGGCCCGGAATCAGCCGTTACTGTTGGCTTCAGGGTAGTAAAAATAAAGGTGAGGTAACAATGAGCGCGCGTACGATAACAAGAGCCGACCTTGCAGAATCCATCTATCAGGAAGTCGGACTGTCGCGAAATGAGTCTGCGGACCTGGTCGAGGCCATTCTCGAAGAGATCGCGGCAACGCTGGTCAAGGGCGACAACGTCAAGATTTCTTCTTTCGGAAGTTTCTCCATTCGCCAGAAAGGAGAGCGTATTGGCCGCAATCCCAAAACGGGTGTTGAAGTGCCGATCCTGCCGCGTCGCGTCCTGGTTTTCAGGGCGTCGCATGTTCTCAAGGATCGTATCAACGCCGGGGCATAACGAACGTCAGTCAGTTAACAAACAAAAAAACAACGACGTAGCTTAAGGACAGGAAGAAGACGCCATGAATCAGATACAGCACAAGCAGGATCAGGACGGTGCGGACAGTATTTCCGCCAACCCCGCCAAGGTGGCGGCTCCCCGTCAGGCCAAGCCAAAAAAGTCGCCCGGCGCTTTCAGGACGATCAGTGAAGTCGCTGATACCCTTAATGTGCAGCAGCACGTACTGCGCTTCTGGGAAACAAAATTTACGCAGATCCGCCCGCTTAAGCGCGGCGGCGGCCGCCGTTACTACCGGCCGGAGGATGTCCTGCTCCTGCAGAGAATCCATCACCTTCTTTATACAGAAGGCTACACGATCAAGGGCGTCCAGAAACTGCTGAAAGAGCAGGGCCGCAGCCAGCTTCTGAATGAAATGGGTTTGGAAGCGCCGGAAGCCGCCAAACCGGTTGCCGTCCAGCCGGTTGCAGCACCGCCGGTTGCTCCCGTTCTGACCCCGCCGCCCCGGCAGGGCCTGACCACGCGGCAGCGTTCAATCCTTGAATCGATGATTGGCGATCTGCGTGACCTGCGGAATATGATCCGCGGCGGCTGAGTAAACCCCCAAACGGATTATTTGCATCATTTCCCGAAATACGGTATGACCTCTGGAAATTCAACAGGGGCTACAAAACATGTGTGCAGACATTGTTGGTATCGGGGCAGGGCCGGTCGGCCTATGGGTCGCGTCGCAGACCAAGAAGCAAAAACCGGGACTGGACATACAGCTTTACGAACGTCACCAGCAGTATGAACGCTCCCACGTCCTGCGGCTTGAGTACCTCTCGATGCTTTTATATTCCATCGTTGGCAACGATCCTTCCGAAAAGAGGTTTTTTGAGGACATTACAGGCATGGACATCAAGGAGCTGATCCTGAGAGCGGCGCTCATGGGTTATACCAATCCGCGCACCAATGAACTGGAAGAAGCCCTCAAGACTCATGCTGCGGATCTCGGCATTAAAACCACCTACGAAAAAATTTCCGGTATCGATGAGGCGGAAGAGCGCCACCCCGAATGCAGCCGGTTCGTGGGGGCGGATGGCGCACACAGCCGGATACGCGAGGAGCTTTTGGGAGAAGATTGCCTGATCGAGCAGTCGCTGCAGCATGTCGTAGAGCTCAAATACCAGGCGGAGGGAGATGCCGGCAGATTAAGTCTTGGCAGGGCTTTCCACACCAACTGCAAGCTCGACAGTATGGCCTTTGAATATGTCGGCCGGGAGAAGTGCGGTACAACGCCGGTGACGGTGCGATTTTTTGTTGATCAGGACACCTACAACGTGCTGCCGGAAGCCAGTTTCAGAGAGCCTCTGAGGCTGCACGATCCGCGTATTCCTGAATCCCTGGCGAAAGACATTGACGCCTATCTTGAGGTACGCAAGGCGCGCGCGCATGAAACATACGCTGAAGGTTCGGGGAAGATGAGCAAGCTCACCCTGTCTGTATATGCAGCCAGAAAATTTGCGGCGATGCACGGGGACAAGGCGTGGTTCCTGGCGGGGGACGCCGCGCTGGGCGTGCCGTATTTCCGTTCGCTCAATGCCGGGATGATTGTCGGATCGCAGCTGGCGCAGGCGCTGGCGTCGGATACGCTCAACAATGAGGGCCGGGTGGCAATCTATAACCTTGTCCGCCCGCTGGATATTTCGTGGGAGTTCGTTACGGCCTACGGAAAGAATGCGGGCCTGGGTATTTATGATGTCGTCCGAAAGGTGGGATCGCTCATACCTACGGATGCCTTCAAGCCCCGGTAGAGTCCGGAACGGGGCCTATGGCGCCGGGGCTGGACTTGGGCTCGGGCTCGGGGGGGCGCATGATCCGGGCGGTCCGATCACGGGGCCGCCGCCGTTCGGTGGCATACCGGTGAAATCGAACTCATAGTCCTCGGTCATTTGATGCGTTTCCTCGACGTCTTGCATGGCGGTCTTGATGGCTATGGCACCCGGAAAGTTGTTCAGGCTTTCGCTGCTCATGGCGGCTGCAATCTGGCTAAAAACAGTCTGCGCTATTTCTCCGGTAGGGGGTCCATCCACGATCCCGCCCTTCGCTTCGACTTTCAGCGTGGCGGTTCGCCCATCGCGCGTACAGCCGGTAACCTCGACCTCTTCCGCTCTGGCAGGGGCAGACAAGACAGTCCCCAAAAGAAGTCCGGCTGCAGCCATTGCCCAGGATTTTTTCATGATACGTCCTCCCGCGTTTTTGTATTTTGACCATTAAGGCGGATAAGCGGGCGGCTGTCCAGCCGTAAAATCTCAGCCGGGCCGTGCAGGAGACAAGGCGGGCGCATCCGGGCGGACGGCCAGAATATGCCTGATATCGCAGGCGGCAATATTTTTTGCGTCATAGACATTGATATGGAGCGTTTTGCTGGCCCGCAGGAATTCAGGGCGGCAGATGACGAGCAGAGGCCTGTCCGGCGGCATGGTGGGGCAGGCCGGGTGCAGGCTGAGTTTCACATTTATATTGCCGAGGGCTGAATGCTCGACCGGCAGGCAGGCGATCTCTCTTTTGCCGGAGGAAGATTTGTCCCAGCCGAAAGCCATTTGCGGCTGCGGATGGACATAGAGCATCACCGGCTGACGCTGTTGCTGGCCATTGCGCAATTTGTCGATCAGATCGGTAAAACGCTCCCGGCCTCTGATAAAAAAATCCGCCCACGGAATGACGTGGCTGTGCCACAGCGCGAACGACTTTTGTATGCGCTTCAGTTCAGACTGAAGAAAGACTTTGGCAAAATCAGCGGCCTGCTGGATAGGCACAGGTTTCATCGGGTAAAGAGAGTCGGGCCATAAGTGCGGCGTTTCATGATGGCGCAGTTTTTCGTGAACGCGGTGAGGAACTCCCGATATGACATCCATGTTCAGGTTAAATCTGAATCCGGCATCCTTGTCGTATTCTTTTTCATCTCCGGCATCTTCATCGTCTTGCGCCGCATTGTCTTCCAGGATGCGGCCATAGGTGCAGTCGGTCCCGTGCGTCTGGCCGGGATTGGTATGGAAGTGCGGGGCCTGGATGCCGTTGTCGGCGTCTTTTGACCGGGCGCCGGCATTATGATGAACCTGTGCGTCGCAGAAATGGCAGCGCAGTTTGCCTTTGTGAATGCCGGGATCGTAATCGCGCAGAGTAACGGGCACGCGCGTGCCGTCGTGCGCGGGATCGAGATAAGCCGCGCGTGTCATGACCACACCGTTGAAGGCTTCTTTGGACATGAGGAGTTGTAACCCGGATACATATATTATGTCAATAGAAAACAGGCAGATTAAAACTTTGCTCAAACGCCTGAAATGTTATAAAAAACCCCCAGTCGGGGCGTAGCGCAGCCTGGTAGCGCACTTGCATGGGGTGCAAGGGGTCGCAAGTTCAAATCTTGTCGCCCCGACCATTTAAATCAATAGCTTAAAAAGCCTGCTTTTCGGGATGGGGAAAATGGGTCAATTCGCAAATTTTCGATCGGCGAACAAGCGCCGTCTGGTCGCCCTTTGCCTGACGTCCGTTTTTTCTCTGAATGCAGCAAAGACAGATATGGCGCAGGCGCTTGCTGCTGATCCGCCGCTGCAGACTGAATACTCCCGCCGTATCGCCGCCTTCGAGGCGAAGGCCAATAGCGCCGGCAGCGACCAGCTGATTTACATTATCGACAGGGACAGGCTGGATCTTTCTTCACATGGCCATGACTGGTCTTTGATGCTGGGTATCGACGCGGAGCTGGAAAGACGCGGTGTTAAGCTCGCTGACCGGAATGTCTCCGAATTATCTGTTAAGGCCGGATGGTATGATCCACAGAGAACCGGCGCCGTATCCATGCGGTATGAAAAGGCGAGGGGGGAAATCGATCCCTCGTCATCTGTATCAAAGCTCTGCGTTATTATTCCTTCTTTTCACGATCTGTCTTCCGTTCAGCTTTATGATCAGAGACTGGGTCAGATTCCTCCCTCGCGGCTTATCAGCAAGCAGGTTCCGGCGCCCTACGTCGTTTCCGACGGCATAGACTGGCATGAAATCTGGCATTGTCTTGATGATCGCTTTGTGCCGCTCAAATATACGATCGATAAAAACAAGGGGCCGGAGTATGGTTATAATTCGCACAAAGCTGAAATTTCCGCTGAGGTCGCAGGCATACTGACGATGGCAGTTTTGGGGAATTCGGAATTTCCACGCCAACAGGGTGATATACGGGCTGTCTGGTCCCGCGGATACGGGCCGGAACTTACCCGTATCTGGAAAGACGATCCGGATGAGAGTCGTTATCGCGGTTCGATTTATTTTGTAAGCCGGGCGCTCGACCTTGTTCCTGACTATGCGAAAAAGCTGGGGGCGCCGAAGACGCTGGACCAGATCGATCTGGAACAGATCCGTCAGGCGGCGCACGAGATTGTTGAAAAGGCAGGACTGAGCCAGTTGGAGTTTACGGCGCTTGATCAATACCTGGAGAAAGGCGAGGCGTATTTGCAGAGCCTTGAGGCGAAGGCCAGGCAGGGCAATGAAGAGTCGCGCGCGCAGTCTGAATTCCTCAAATACTACAAGCAGCGCACAGATGAGGCGCGTGCGAGAATGGCAACGGATACAGGCGCTCCCGTTCCCCGCCTGAAACAAAACGATTCCGGGGCTCCGGCGGTCCAGGATATCCTGAAGGGCGCGACGGTGCAGGAAAAAGATGAAATCCGGCAGCGGGTGCGGGATGTGCAAATGTCGCCTGGGGCGGCGCGCGATAGCGGAAAAACGGCGCTCGTCCAGGTCATCGATCAGTGGCGCGCTGAACTGAACGAGGATGCCGGCGGGCGGCGGCCCGATCTGTCACGCAAGCTGCTGCTCATCGGGCTTATGATACGCTTTGGCGAATTTGAGAATGCTTCGGCTCATCAGCATCAGCCGGAAAAATTTGCAGCGCCAAAGCCGTCCGGCTGAGCGGCATCTCCGGCTTCAAACGATGGAAACAGGGTGATATTGCCGCCAGGAATATTCGGTGTCGGGATTGTAGTTGCGCTGCAGGATTTTTTCGCCCTGCCGGTAACGCCGATAATCATCCACGATTCCTGAGATGATCCTGGCTGTGGCGTTGACGGGTTTGACTTTATCCGTAGCCAGTTCTGCGTGGGGATCGCAATCCTCAAGCAGCTTTACATGGCCGCTTTCCCGATAAGCGGCAAATCCCTTCTTGCTAAAATCGCATTCATGATCGCCGTCCGTGATAAAAACGGATTTTCCCGTGGCCAGGGCTTCGCAGGTCATGGAGCCTGATTTGCCGCTGATGATGACATGATCGGCCTCATTCAGAAGTCCGATATAGGGATTTTCTGTACCGTCATCGAAATGATAGGTCAGGACATTGATACGATCGGCTGCGCCGCGGCCCCTGATCCCGCGTTTAAGCGTTTTTGTGAAATCGTCCATGAATCCTCTGCCCGTACGCTTGCAGCCGCACAGAAAAACCGTGGCCTCAGGGTATTGGCTGAAGATTGAAGCCATTTTTTCTATGTTTTCACCGCGCTCATCAGAGGTCAGCATAACGGCAATCAGCGGGTGTTCTAGATTTGGATAGGCGGCGCCGAATTTCTTGCCCTCTGCGGCGAGGGATTCCGGCGTCAAATGGTGAGGGAGTATTTCATCATCGCCGTTATAGTGTCCCGAGAGTTTAGGCGTATTACCTTCGATGTAGAATGTTTCTCCGGGCAAGTCTTTTAGTGCGGCTTTGATTAGATCATTCGACTGGCCGCTATTGTTGCGGCCGCCAATGACAATGGCGGGGCGTCCGTTTTCGGCGAAAATCTGGCGCAGGCCTCTTATGTAGGAATCTCTTTTTTTTGTGCATCCCGTTCTGGCCCTGACAGCCTCGAAGTCCAGATAAAGATTGCGCGCTCCGAGAGCACGGGCGACTCCGGCCCCTGTCCCTTCAAGGCCTCGGTTGTCGCCCCGGGTGGGTTCGTCCATCCCGATATTGGTGATGACAAGCAGTTCCTGTCCGGATGCGGAGGCCGTTTTGTCAGCTTGTGGTCTTCTCCTACTTTTTCTCAAGCTAAGCATGGCGGCCCGTTCTATGAGCGCTATGCAGAGGCTACAAGGCGTAGTCGTGGTTGTTGAGCGGTCGGCTTCTGGATCAGAAGAGGCCTGACATGATCGACAAGCTCCGTATAGCCACATTCGCGGGCTTCCCTGAATGCCATCGTCAGAATGCTGTGGGCCTGTCGGCTGCTGGGCCATTTTTCAGCAATGGCGCTCGTAAGAAGTTTCAGAGATTGGATCTGTGAATCCTTTACAATTTCAGGATCTACAAAGCCGTAGCGTTTGAGCTCGACTTCCTTGCGGGAGCTTGTGCATGGCTCGCACTCCAGTGCCCAGGTGATCATCTTGCGCGCCTGTTCGACATCAGCAGGAAGAATGCCTCTGCGCAGCAGGGATCTGGTTTGCGGAATGTAGCCTTCACGGACGGCGATCAGAAGGGCGTGGGCCGGGTCTTTCCGGGTCAGGCGTTCAAAGTCTCTTCTGACGGTCTCTCTCATGTTTTTCCCTTTGAAAGGCAATTAACGAAATATTGGCTGCATTTATAATATGAAAAATAAAAAACGTCAATGTATTTTGTAAAATAAGCGGATTTGGGAGGCATTTTGCGGGCAAAAACAGCGGGTTGGATTACAACTTTTTGACGAGCAGAGAAAATTCTTTTTGTTTTCAATGAATTAAGCATGATAATAAAAAAATCAGGAATCGGGCATTTCTTAATGCGTGCAGGCAGCTGAGAGATATTGCGTTGCCGATAAAAGCCGCCGGATGTTCTGTTTTGAATCCACTGGGAGTCGTTCATGTCTTCTGCGGTATTTATTTACATGACTTGCGCCTCTGAGAATGAGGCACGGACAATATCCAGAGCCTTGCTGGAAAAGCGGCTGATTGCCTGCGCCAATATCGCAGCAGAACATGAGTCACATTATTGGTGGCAGGGTAAAATAGAAAGCGGCCGGGAGTTTGCGGTCATTATGAAGTCGCGTGCCGATCTGTTCGATAAGGTGAAAGAGCAGATTATCAGCCTGCACAGCTATGAATGTCCCTGTATCGTAGCCCTTCCCATTACGGATGGGAATGAGCCTTACTTGGGATGGATCGACGCCGTCACCGGCCCGGAGCGGGGACAGTTGCCCTGAACGGGGTCCTTGTAACCGAACTCGGCGACACGTATCGTTCTGTGATATTTTTGACCCATCGTGGCCTCGAAATTGGCGGCAGGCTCAGTCAGGATCATACTCAGATCTCCCGATATACCATTTTTGGGGAAGGACGAAAGATTCAAAGGCTCTATGAGCTGGGTCCACAAACTATCCAGACCGGCCTGCAGATCGTGGGCGTCGAGGGCAGCCGGCGATAGTTCGCTTCCCCGCGGGCTGCGGGGAAATATAAGGATAAAATCACCTTCCACTTTATAGTGGTCGGCTGTCCGGGCGCAGACCTTAAATATTCGCGTAGGGCCCGAGCGGTCGCGTGTCCATTCAGGGAACTGCGTGGCGTCCGCATGGGCGCGCGGCACAGCTCCTGAAAAGCCGGTCAGCCCGGCGGCCAGGGCAAAGGCAGTGGCAATTGATCTGAAGAGTTTGTTCATTTGCTTCCCCGTTCGTTTTTTATAATTCCGGCCCCGGCCTGTTGTCAGCAAAAGAATTTAAGGGCGGTAGTTTAAATCCAAGGCGATCGGCGGTCTGCTGGATCAAAATCCTGCTTTGAGGGCGCAAATCCGCAATCGCTTTCAGGTCTTCTTTAAGTATGCTGATCATCCTCATCTGGAGCGGCGTGAGCCCCAGCTTGTTGAGATTGGCATTGAGCCATTCCGGCATTTTAGATGCGAGGCGCTGTTTATGAGGTAAAAGGCCATCAGTCCAGTCCCTGCCGCTGTCATCATGACGCACGATTTTCAGGATATCGCTCCATCCCATCATGCCTGTAGGCGTCAGAGGGTTTTCATTACGGAAGCCGATAAAATATTCCAGGCGGTATCCCAGGCGGCGCCTTTCATCGCTGTTCATATCCTGCGTCGGTTTATCCATCAGGAGGCCTAAATCTTTAACGATATCGCGTTCGGAG
>JANWLB010000064.1 GCA_025451095.1 Alphaproteobacteria bacterium | reverse complement strand
GAAAAGCGGTTTCGCTACAAAAACAGCCCCAAAAGCCGGCAGACCTGTATGATGGCGCCCATGAAAAACGCTGCCGCCGAAGAGACCTGTCCCCAATGCAAAAAAATTGCGCGTCTGTGTGTCTGCGCGGCAGTAACCCCGATTGATAACCGGGTCTTTGTTCTTATCCTGCGTCACCCGCAGGAGCAGGACCGCACATTGGGAACGGCGCAGCTGGCAACGCTGCAGTTGAAAAACGCGCTGCTGAAAACCGGCCTGTCATGGCCCAGCCTGTCCCGGATTATAGGCCGCACGGCTGACCCGAAACGCTGGGGTGTTCTCTATCTGGGGACGGCGAAAACCGCCGCGCCATTGCCCCCGGCACCCTTGACGGCCGTCACGAAAAAGGGCGGTGTCGCGGAAGGGCAGGCGGATATCCTGAAAAATCTGGAAGGCATTATCCTGCTTGACGGGAACTGGCAGCAATCCAAAGCATTGTGGTGGCGTAACGCCTGGCTTTTGAAGTGCCGGCGGCTCGTGCTGCAACCGCCGCACCCATCCCTGTATGGCAATCTGCGGCAGGAGCCGCGCCCGGAAAGCGTTTCCACCATTGAGGCCGCGGCCTATACGCTGGCGGTCCTGGACGGCGATCCGGCACTGGCCGACCAGATATTGGCGCCCTTCCGCCTGCTGTTGGACAAGGCCCGGACAAAAAAGCCCAACTAAAATTTTGACATAAGAATGACCATGAGGCATGTGACATCTTCGGTACAAAAAAGGGAGATGCAGCGATGGAAGATAGCCCGCCGGTCAGACGCCGTATGCAAGAGTATACGCCTTAAGCCTCTTGAACGCCGCGGCTCTGTCGGGCACACTCTAGGCTGTTTTTTATGAGTTTCAATGCGTTATGACCGAAGCCAGTAAAACCTATTATTTCACCCAGGGCCTGACTTTACTTGCCCTCGTCGCCACGCTGGCGCTTGGTCTGCTGCCTGCGCTTCTGGGTGGGTTGTTCGTCTATTTCCTTGTTGAGTTTGGTACGCGCATGCTGGGGCGCGTCGGAGTCATTCCCGCCACAGGTAAAATCATACTTCTGGCCATCGTGGCGCTGATCCTGATTGCCGTCTTTGCCATGGGGATCGTTGTTTCGGCTTCTTACGTTTCAGAAGGGCCGGACAGCCTTGTCGTGCTGCTCCAGCGCATGGCGGAGATTGTCGCGTCGGGGCGTATTTATTTGCCAGCCTGGATTCAGCCGCATCTGCCCGCGAATATTGAGGAATGGCAGCAGATGACTTCTGACTGGCTGCGCCACAACGCCGGCCATTTCAGCGTCTTCGGCAAGGAAATCGGCGGGCTGCTCATTCATATCGTGATCGGCATGGTCATCGGCGGCATGATCGCCATCCGCCCCGCTTTTCAGGAAATCGGGGGGCCTCTTGCCAATGAACTGCACGAACGGATCCAGTATTTAAGCCGCGCTTTTCGCGCCATCGTCTTTTCCCAGATCCGCATTTCCGCCCTGAATACGACGCTGACCGGATTTTATCTTGTCGCCGTCATGCCCTTGCTCGGCACCACGCTGCCGCTGATCAAGACCATGATCGCCGTAACCTTCGTTGCAGGCATGCTGCCTATCGTCGGAAACCTGATCTCGAACACGGTGATTTTCCTGATCGCCTTGAGCGTTTCGCCCTCAGCCGCCGTCAGCGCGCTAATCTTCCTCGTCCTGGTCCACAAGCTGGAATATTTCTTCAATGCCCACATTATCGGTACGCAGATCCGCGCCCGCGCGTGGGAGATTCTTCTGGCCATGCTGGTGATGGAGTCCATGTTCGGCATGGCCGGGCTTATCGCCGCGCCTATTTATTACGCCTATCTGAAGGATGAGCTGACGGCGAAGAAGCTGATCTAGAATCTAGACAGCATTAGGCCACATCATGCACATGAACATGATCGCCGCCATGCCGGCGCAGAATATCCTGAGCGATTTTCTCGCGCCTTAGATCGGGCGTTCTGACCCAGAGCAAAAAACCGCCCTTGCGCAACTGCCGCTGAGCGCCGCGCATCAGCTTTCCACCAATCACCAGAACGAATATGCTCCCCAGCGCCGCCCCCGCAAGACTGCCGGACGCAATCGCCTCCAGTAAAAACAGGGTTGAGCTGTCCTTGGCCAGAATGGCGGCCAGGCAGCCAGAAAAATAGGCAACAGCCCCGATCACAAAAGAGGCGCCTATGGTTTTTTCTTCCGGGCTGATCCGTACGCCGCGGGGCGTGTCCGGGTTGTCTTCCATCCACCGCGCCCGGTAGGACTCGATGCCGTATTTCTCCTGAGTCCGCTTATCGCTGTCGAGAACACTGATATCCTGGCGCGGAAAAGCGGTGACCTCCAGCTCGGCGATGGCGGCATCCAGCGCCTGAGGATCATGAAAAACGCCAACGGCTTCACGAATTGTTTCCTGCATTTGGAACTAACATTCGGGATACGTGGGCAGTTCCAGCAGGGAAGAGAAAGGGCGGGCGGCTGCTTTATAGGCGTGGCCGCGCTTATTGGAAATCAAATTTTTGCGCGAAAATGCCGTGCCAGCCTCTGGCATGCTGATTGTCAATGCCGCGCCCCTGATACGTAATACCCTGGTTTGACAGCGCGCTTCGCGTTGCGGGCTCCAGGATGAAATCACTGATCTGGCCGGCCAGTTTCACGGCTTCATCGAACGACCCTGTTTGCAGATAAACCAGCTTTGCGCGGTTGGCGCTGCGGGAAAGAGGCAGTTCGGCATCCACTTTTTCGCCAAAGCGGTCTTTTATCTTCTGGGCGATAAAAGCGACCTTGTCTTCATAGCCGCTAACGCGCTGATTGAAGGCCAGACGAATAAGATGCGTGTTCATACTGTGGCCCCTCCCGATTTGTTATGATTCCATAGGCGAGGGTGTTTTTAAATGGAACCGTGAACCAGATCAACAAAATTTTTAACGATAATAAATAATTACCACTAATCTAAAAATTTACCGCTCTCCGCAATATTCCCTGTTATCAGAGAAAAATCTCTTTCTTTTCGATCATTCTCTGCGAAGGCGGGAAAAATATTGTTTCTCCACGAATGTTTGGGGCGCTAATCCGGACGCTTGTGACATGAGCCCTGCTTGATGGTGGTTTTTTTGCGCCGTATATTGTCGCCTTCTTTAACTTTCAACAGTGTTTCGCCGCCGGACAATTTTTTGACCTTCAGAACTTTAAGCTCGAGAACGTCTCCTACGGCCATCAACTGGGCTGTAATCTGCTGTTCACCTATTTTATCAGGTTTTCCGCGCGGTTTATTAGGCGCCGCCCACAAAGGCTCGTCCCATCTTAGAACATCGCCTTTTTCTGGTTTCAGGCAAGGGACCCATTCTTGTTTTTCAGACATGGACTTTTATTATTTGCCTTTGTTCTTTTTCTTCTCGCGCTTCAGTGCTCTTTTCTCCTCAGGCGTACGGAGCGGTTGTTTTTTTACGTTCTTTTTAGTGTCCTGCGATTTCGCCATGTGTTTATCTCCTTATGAAATAGTCGATGAAAGATGATAATACAGCAAATATAGGTAATTGTGTTATTTTATTGAGGCAAAGCCCAATTGGCCTGCGACAGGCCGTATCATCAGGAGCAGTAAATTGAGTTTTTTCATTGGCCCCGTGGAAATCAGAGACCCTGTTTTTTTGGCGCCGATGTCAGGGGTGACGGATCTGCCGTTTCGCCGTCTGGTCAAGCGCTATGGTGCCGGTTTGGTCTTTTCGGAAATGATCGCCAGTCGCCCGATGATCGAAGAATACCGCCGATCCGGTCAATCAGACACGCGCTATGCGGAGGAATTCCCAATGGTCGTCCAGCTGGCCGGCTGTGAGCCGTCCATAGTTGCAGAGGCGGCCCGTTTGAATGTTGAGCGGGGGGCCGCGATTATCGACATTAATTTCGGCTGCCCGGTTAAAAAGGTTGTCAATAACTTCGCAGGTTCAGCGTTGATGAAGGACGAGCCCCTGGCCACCCGCATCATGGAAGAAACCGTCCGCGCCGTAGACGTGCCGGTCAGCGTCAAAATGCGCCTGGGCTGGGATGAAACAAGCCTGAATGCGCCGCGTCTTGCCAAAATCGCGGAAGATGTCGGCATTAAAATGATTACTGTCCATGGCCGTACCCGCAACCAGATGTATAAAGGAACTGCCGACTGGAATGCCGTGCGTGCGGTCAAAGACAGTGTAAAAATTCCTGTGATCGTCAACGGCGATATTACGACGCCGCAGGATGCCGTGCACGCCTTGGAGCAATCAAATGCCGACGGCATTATGATTGGTCGCGGCGCCTATGGCAGGCCCTGGGTCGTCCGTCAGATTATTGATTATCTGCGTCATGGCGTTGCCAGCGCGGCGCCATCCTTGCCGGAAATCTCCGATCTGGTCCGGGAGCATTACGATGCGATCTTATCCTGTTACGGCCGTCATACCGGCGTTGGGGTCGCACGAAAACATATCGGCTGGTACTGTCAGGGCTTGCCAGGGTCAGATATCTTACGCGCCACAATCAACCGGATGGATGATCCGGATCTGGTAAAAGACCGGCTGAAGGAATATTTTTTCTGTTTGCAGGATAACAGAGCGTCCGTCTGATAAACGCTTGGAAGTTGGCGGATGGGGTGAGATTCGAACTCACGGTGAGGTTACCCCCACGCTAGTTTTCAAGACTAGTGCCTTAAACCGCTCGGCCACCCATCCCTGCGTCCATTTATTAACGTTTTAAGACGCCTGCTGTCCAGTCCTGAAAGAAGACGGTTCTGAAAATTAAAGGGAATCGCTGTCTATAATCTGCTTTTTAAGTTGCAGCGCGGCCAGGCTGTAGCCGCCATCCGCCCCGTCGATGAAATGGAAATGCTGGTCATGATAGTTGAACACGAGGCAGGTCATCAGGGCGGAGGAGGCGCTGTGAAGGCCGTAAAATATCTTCTGGTCCCATAAAAGACTGTCCAGATAAGCGACCAGCTGATCCTTGCTATCCTGTGTCACGTCCATCACCAGCCGCAGGGCGTTATCGAACTTGATATAGTCTGAATGCTCAACCGTTTCCCGGCGGTAGCTCCGCCCGTCGAAATTCCCGACCTTCATCCCAAACAGAAAACAGATTTTCCCGATCCAGGTAAGAAAAACGAGCCGCAGCATGTGGCACAGGCGGGCAGGCAATCCCTGTCCGCCGGTATGAACCCTGTTTTCCGCCCGCAGGTCCAGAAAACTGCTGGTGACGCGCAGCTGGCTTTCAGAGACCGGACTCCAGTTCATCCGTTGGCCGCATATTTTTTCAATCCGCCGCAGGACGTCCTGGTACAGAACCGTGCTGGCATGCCCGTCTGAGAGGCGCGAAAGGATAATGAGGCTGATATCAATGCCGTTGCGGCTCTCAATCGGTTTCCAGCGGCATTCCAGTCCCCCGAAATCCGGCTCCGCCTCTGCAAGCTCGGACTGATCGAACAGGCTCAGAATTTCATGCTGCCGGGCCGTTGCCGGACTCTTGATCAACTTTTCCGCCAGCGCGACCCCGGCGCCCGAAAGGGCCGCCTGATAGATTCCAGGCGCCGTTTCAATCTTGGCCACCCGCACCGGCGCATTCTGCTCTAAAAGCCTGGATACCGGCACCATGCCCGTGCGCAGCTCCAGCCCGAAATTGTCGCGGGCCATGACGCGCGTACCATACAGCGCCGAAGCCACGGGCATCTTCAGTTCCGGCGGCACGAGAAAGGTAGCCCCGTCGCCGCCGAAAATATAAGGCACATGATTGCGCTCCGTCCGGTTCAGGACGGCAATAATCGCGCCGGCACTTACCACATTGACGTCCTTGTATTTCCCTTCGCTCAGGGCCTCGGTCGAGTTCGTCACATCGGCGACGGCGATATACCAGTCTGACGGCACGGGCGTGTGAAGATTCATGTCGCAGAGCCCCTCCCGCGCCGCAAGGGCAGGCAGATCGGCATAAAAATTTCCCACAGAAGAACCCGTCATGGGCCCATTTTAACAGAGGGATGGACGGGAACAAACAGGTACAAATAAGGAAATGCGTCAGCGCGGCCGGATCAGGGCGTAATAACGGTCGGCTTTATAGGGAAAACTTTGCAAAACCCTGTACTCCCTGACATGGGCAGCATCGCTGTAGCGCACCAGCGCCACGCCCTCGGGGTTCTTCCTGAACCAGGATTCGAGGGCCTTGATCTCCATCACGGCAAACGGCCGGTCCAGCTTCGCCATATAGGTAAGCTCGCCCGCATATCTGGGGGCATAGGCCAGCGGCTTGTCCTTGTAGACCTGCAGCGCCTCGGCCACCGGGCGCAGATCATAGAAGGGAAAGGTCGTCTGCGCCGCCCAGTAAGCAAACGCGCCGTGGAATATGGCCATGCTGGCCATCAGGGCCAGCGCCTGGCGGGGCAGCGTATCGCGCAGGCCAACGCCCAGCAGAATGACGGAAACCAGCGAGAATATGAACAGTGCCGGCAGCGGATGCGTCAGCACGCTCGTAATCACGCGGTCTTCCGGGCGGCTAACCCCGATATAAGGCGCGGCGACGACGGCCACCGTCAGTAAAGCGTAAAATATAATAAATCCGGCCAGACCGTTTGCAGGAATTTTTTTGCCTTCAAGCCGCGTGGCGATCAGGATGCAGGCTGCGGGAATAAGCGGCAGCATGTAATGAACCTGCTTGCTGCTGATCAGCGTAAAGGACAGGAAAGGCATCGCAACAGCCGTCAGCAGGAAAAGGGCGGGCAGAGTGCGCCTGGTTTTCAGCGAAGCGCCGCGCAGCGCCTGCCAGAAGGGCGGCCAGGAATAAAAGGGCAGGAAAAATGCAATCACAAAGGGCACATAAAACCAGAGCGGGCGGCGGTGTGCGAAAGCCTCGACCATGCGGCCCGCGGACTGCTTCCAGAAAATCATCCGCGCATATTCCGGCCCGCCTTCAAGCGCCGCCGGTACCGCCCAGGCCAGCGCCACGGCAGCCGCGACACCCAGCGCCAGAAGCATCTTGGCATACCAGGAGACGAGGGAATATGAAGGGCGCACGCCGGCCAGCGCCAGCAAAAACGGCCCCAGCAGAACAGGAAAACCGACATAGATCAGGATAACCGGCCCTTTGGTCAGCACGCCCAGACCGGTAAAGAGACCAAACAGCAGCCAGCTTTTCGTACTGTTATCCTGAAGCAGCTTCCATGCCGTAATCAGAGCCGCCATCAGCCAGACCGTCAGCAGCATGTCGAACATGATCAGGTTGCCGTATATAATGATCCCGGGACAGGCCAGCATCAGTACCGGCGCGATCACCGAAGCCGACGGCCGTTGAGGATAGAGGCGGCGCGCCAGTTCCCGCGTCAGCAACGCAACAGACAGGACACAGAGCAGGGGAATAACCCGCGCCACGGCGATTTTTGTTCCGCCGAGAGTCCAGAGCAGATTGATCAGCCAGAACAGCAGCGGCGGTTTATGAGAATAAGGGTCGCCATTAAGTGTCAAAAGCAAAAGATGTCCGGACTGACGCATTTCCCACGCCACTGTCAGATAACGTGTTTCATCCACCGGGAAGGCGGGAAACAGTGAGCTGAGAAAAGCCCAGAGCGCGATCCAGATCACAATTGCCGCACCGAAGACGTGACGGTCCTCAAAGTGAAAAAGAGCCGGGGAGCGCGACTTTGATGTCATTCCGCGCCGCTGCCGTTGGTCTTGCTGTGAATAAAGTAAAGATTACGGCCATAGATCAGAACGCCCAGCGCCTGTCCCAGGATAAAAACGGGATCCTGGCGCCACAGGGCATAGGCCAGCAAGGTCAGTCCGCCAAAAATACTGAAATACCAGAAAGCCACGGGAATAATGCTCTGCCTTCTCTTTTCCGAAGCGATCCATTGAACGATGAAGCGGCCGGAAAAAAGCGCCTGGCCGAAAAATCCCACAGCCAGCCAGACATGCTCCTCGGTTATAAATTCGTGTATGTTCACGGCTCCAATACCCCCGTTGGCGGTTTAAGGCGGAACAAAAGCCATCTGACCCCAATCAGGTCGGCGATTCCGACCCACAGCCTGTCCCAGAATCCATACTTCGATACGCCGCGCAGACGCGGCCTGTGAGAGACGTCAACAAGAACGATCTGCACACCCCGTGCCTTCATAAGCGCCGGAATAAAACGATGCAAGTGGTTAAAGAAGGGCAGGGCCGTGAAATCGTCACGGCGGAACAATTTAAGACTGCAGCCCGTATCACGCACACCATCGCGCAGAATGCTGGAACGGATGAAATTAGCGCCCCGCGACGACAGACGCCGCACAAGATTGTCGTGCCGCTTGCGCCGCTGGCCTGCCACCAGTACGCGTCCGTCGGTTCCGGCCTGTTTTTTATACTGATCGAACAGGAGCGGGATGTCGGCCGGGTCGTTCTGTCCATCGCCATCCAGCGTAACAACCAGAATTCCCTTGGCCCGGGCGATGCCGTTCCACAGCGCCGTGCTCTGGCCACTGCGCTCAACATGGCGGATGTAACGCAGCAACGGTATTTCCTTTTTCAGTTTTGCGAGCAGCGCCGCCGTGTCGTCATCGCTGCAATCATCGACGATCATGATTTCCGCAACAGGAAGCGCCGCCGTTGCCTTTGCTATCTCACGGACCAGGCTTTCCAGGTTTTCGGCTTCATTGAAGGCAGGGACAACAATTGAAAGGTTCATGTACACACTCTGTCAGAAATATTAATTGTTATACGGGCCCTTGGCAGATTTTGCCTTGGCTTTTTCCAGAGCTTCATTCAGGGCTGCACCGGCATCACGCCGACGGCCTTCATCCGCCAGCGTCCGTCCGGGACGAGAGGGCGCCTGCAGCGCCCTCTTCAGCGTCACGACCGCCTCATTGTAGCGGCCATCATAGATCAAATATTCACCGTAATAATAATTAACATCGATCCCGCGAGGATCGACCTCCATTGCCGCCTTGAAATTTTCCTCGGCCTTGTCGGAATCTCCAAACCCGATCGGCCATCCCGGCACGCGGTAATAAAGCGCACCCAGAACAGACTGCGGAAACCCGTCCATAACTTTTTTGTCCATGACGATGCTTTTCTCCAGAAGTTCGCGGGCACGCGTTGCCTTGGATAAAGCGGAGAGTCCATTCACAATTCCGGCATCTGTTGCCAGCACAACACCTTCCCACGCCATTGCTTCCGCCTTGTCAGGATGCGCCTCGGTCAGGCTTTCAGTGTAGATCTCAAGTTCCTGCAGCGCCTTGAGCTGCGTGTCGCGGTCCGACACCTTGTACTTGATCCGCGCCCATTCCTCGGCGATGTAATCGAGACTGTCTTCCAAAGTGGGCAGTTTGTTTTTGGCAATGGCAGGATCAGCCGCGTCTTCAGCGCGCGCCACATAAAAAAGCGCGGTCATCATGACGAGGGCAACAGCGCACAGGGCCGGGGCGGCCAGGCGTTTGAAGAAGGTCAGCAGGGTATCGGTTCGTTGCATTGTCATCTTAATATCCCAAGAATTCCGCTGGGAGAGTCATACTTTATGCGCTAAAAATGACAATGTCATGTTTTTTACCTTATCCAAACTGACGGGCGCCCTGATGTCGCCCCTAAATCTGGTTTTCTGTCTGCTGGCGGCGGGTGCTGTTCTTATGTCTTTTTCCCGGCGCCTAGGCCGTCTTATTCTGGTGACGGGCCTCCTGTTATTTCTTGTCCCCGGACTTATCCCCATCGGTCCCAGCCTTCTGGCCGGGCTGGAGAATCGCTATACCCGCCCGGAACCGCCGCCGCAGGCCGTCAGCGGAATCATCGTGCTGGGCGGCACTTTCGAGGGTGATATTTCGCGCAGCCGCCGGATTATCGCCCTGAACGACAATGCCGAACGCGTCCTTGAGGGTCTCAGGCTGGCCCGCCAGTATCCGGAAGCCCTGTTGATTTTCAGCGGCGGGGAAGGACGTCTTCTGAGAAAAGATCATCCCGAAGCCGCCGATGCCGAAGCCTTTCTGGCCGAAAACGGATTTGAGCCACCGGCTGTCTTTTTCGAGGATGAATCGCGCAACACCTGGGAAAACGCGGTTTTTACAAAAAAACTGTTTGAGCCCCAGCCAGGAGAAACATGGCTGCTGGTCACCTCGGCCTGGCACATGCCCCGCGCCATGGGCGTTTTCAGGCAGGCCGGGTGGAGCGGCGTCGTGCCCTGGCCCACGGATTACAGGACAGACGGTTATACAGGATTGAAGCCACGCCGCTTTGATGTCGGCGGAAATTTTCACAAAGCCGATATGGCCCTGCATGAATATGCCGGGTTCGCCGCCTATTATATGACAGGAAAAATCGCTTTGCCGCCATCGGTCCCTTGATTATGCTGAAAAGGTGAAAGCGTCGCTTAAAAAAATATTCCCGGTACTGATTTTTTGCTGCGGACTGGCCTGCCTCTCCCTGGCCGCCGGAGCTGCCACGCAACCTTTTTCCATCTGGCTTCAGGGTATGCGTCAGGCCGCCCTGGGCCAGGGCGTTTCGGCTTCCACGGTCGATCTGGCTTTCGCGGGATTATCTCCGCTGCAACGCGTCCTTGATCTCGATCGCAAGCAACCGGAAAAGACCATGACCTTTGCCCGCTATCGCCAGCAGGTCATCAGTCATGCCCGTATCAGCAAGGGGCGTGAACTGATGCGGCAAAATGCGGCACTTCTGCATAAAGCTGAAAAGCAATATGGCGTTCCGGCCGCCTTTATTGTGGCACTTTGGGGGATTGAAACCAGTTTTGGAGAAAATACAGGCGGTTTCGATGTTATAGCGGCACTAGCGACCTTAGCCTGGGATGGACGCAGAAGTTCATTTTTTTCCAATGAATTAATTAAGGCTCTTCATATTCTTGATGAAGGCCATGTCGAGAGAGGCCGCATGAAAGGATCATGGGCCGGCGCCATGGGTCAAAATCAGTTCATGCCTTCAAGCTTTGAAAAATTCGCCGTGGACGGGGACGGAGACGGGCGCAAGAATATCTGGTCGAGCCGGCCGGACGTCTTTGCCTCTACCGCTCATTACCTTTCGGCCAGCGGCTGGCGGCCAGGGGAGCGCTGGGGCCGGGAAGTGCGCCTGCCGCAAGGCTTTTCACCCGCCCTGGTCGGGCTTGAGGTCCGCAAGGAGCCCGCGGCGTGGCAGGCCCTGGGAGTCCGTCTTCCCGGGGGCGAAAACCTGCCGGACGGGACGGGAATGAAAGCCTCGGTTGTGGCACCGGATGGCTTGGGCGGACCGGCCTATTTGGTGTATAATAACTACCGTGTGATCATGCTCTGGAACCGTTCCACCTATTTTGCCACATCGGTCGGACTGATCGCAGATTCCCTGTCCGGCTACTGAGCCGCCTCCTAACCGGAAACACAAGAAAGACCGTAGAGATAAACACAATGTCCCGTTTTCTGCTGGCTTTGTTCGCTCTTATGTTTTTGTCGGGTTGCACGGAAATCGAGTACGCCTCGCACCTGGCGAAGCGCAGCCGGCCTGATGTTGCTGGCCGCGGTACAGCCAGCGCCCAGCAGGGCAATTTCAAGATTGGAAATCCCTACAAGGTGGAGGGGCAGTGGTATTATCCCCGCGAAGAGTATGATCTTGTCGAGACTGGTATTGCGTCATGGTACGGGCCA
Organism: Alphaproteobacteria bacterium; assembly: GCA_025451095.1. GTDB lineage: Bacteria > Pseudomonadota > Alphaproteobacteria > Micavibrionales > Micavibrionaceae > JACQIJ01. The sequence goes on along the minus strand of JANWLB010000064.1, from coordinate 21,014 downwards.
GGCTTTGATGGCAGGCACACGGCCAACGGCGAAGTCTTTCGCAAGGGCGAGCTGACGGCCGCGCACCGTACGTTGCAGATGCCTTCACTGGTCCGCGTCACCAATCTGGCCAATGGCCGGGCCGTGATTGTCCGTGTCAATGACCGCGGCCCTTACAAGCGCGGCCGGGTGATGGACGTTTCTGAAAAGGCCGCCGAGCTTCTGGGGTTTCGCGGCATTGGCACCGCCAAGGTCAAGATCGAGGTCCTGCGTAACGAAAGTCAGCACCTTGCCCAGCTTGCCCGGACGGGTGCTTCCACACGCGGCTATGAAGTGGCCATGAACCAGAAGATATCGCCGGCAGCTATGCCGGCCGCCTATGAAAGCGCGGCGCTTGAACCTGTGTCCCGGCAGCCTTTACAACAGCCGGCGCAAGCGGCAGCAGCAGCCGGCATTCCCGGCCATACAACGGGCGGGGAGTTTTATCCCGATCCTGTAGTCACCAATCTGCCGGTCAGGCCAACGGAAATATATGTACAGGCGGGCTCCTTTACTGTATATGACAATGCAGTCCGGCAGAGAGATACTCTTGGCAGCTACAGCAATGCCAGCATATCCACCGCCCAGGTCAACGGCCGGCAGTTCTACCGTGTTCGTCTGGGCCCTGTCGGCAAAGTGGATGAGGCCGACCAGCTGCTGGCCCGCCTGGTCCAGGCCGGCCAGAATAGCGCCATTATTGTGGTTGAATAGCGAACAAAAATCGCTATTTTCAAGCTGTATACCGCCTTTTTCAAAATGATCGCAGACCATCCATATGAGGTAAAAATGCGTAAAACGGCATCTTGGCTTTTTAAAACCGGATATGTTCTGGGTCTGCTGGCCCTGGCTGCTTTCGGCAGTTCCGCTCTGGCGGAAGATTTGCCTGCCGCCGTAACAAAGGCCGCCGCTCCCTCCACGGAAGAAGCAGCGGAAAAAGCGGCACCGACAGCTGTAAGCACAGGCCCGACAGTTGCCAAGCAGGCGATTATCATTGATTACGACACGGGCATGACCCTGCTTGAAAAGAACCCCGATGAGAAAATGCCGACCTCATCTATGAGCAAGACCATGACTGTCTATCTGGTTTTTCAGGCTTTGAAAGAGGGAAAGCTTAAACTCGACGATACGCTCCCCGTCAGTGAAAAGGCCTGGCGTATGGAAGGCTCGAAAATGTTTATCGAGGTCGGCAAGCAGATCAAGGTCGAAGACCTGATCCAGGGCGTAATTGTACAATCGGGCAATGATGCCACCGTTGCGCTGGCCGAAGGTATTGCCGGAACGGAGGAGGCTTTCGCCGACCGCATGAATACAAAGGCGGAATCCATCGGGATGAGCAACAGCCATTTCATGAACGCCAGCGGCTGGCCCGATCCCGACCATTATTCCACGGCGCGCGACCTGTCTACGCTGGCAGTTCACTTGATCCGCGATTTCCCCGAGGACTACAAATATTATTCGGAGAAAGAATTCACCTATAACAATATCCGCCAGCCGAACCGCAATCCTCTCCTGTACAGAAATATCGGCGCCGACGGCATCAAGACCGGACACACGGAAGGTGCCGGCTACGGTCTCATGGGCTCAGGCGCGCGCGATGGTCGCCGCGTCGTCATGGTTCTCAATGGCCTTGAAAGTGAGAAGGTGCGTGCCGAGGAAAGTGCTCGCCTGCTGGACTGGGCTCTGCGGAGCTTTGAGAACGTCAAGATTTTTGCAGCCGGTGAAACGGTTGAGGAGGCGCCTGTCGTCATGGGCAAAAGCGCCACCGTGCCGCTGGTTATCCAGAAGGACCTGAACGTCACCGTGCCCGTATCAGTAAAAAACGATCTGAAGGTTGAAGTTGCCTATAAGGGGCCGCTTCAGGCGCCGGTTAAAAAAGGCCAGCAAGTCGGCGTGCTGCGCGTGGATTCACCGCGCATAGGCAAGATTGAGCTGCCTCTCATCGCCGGAGCCGATGTCGGCCGGATCGGATTTTTCGCAGGCACGATCGCAAAAGCGCGTTTGATGCTGGACGGACGGTTGGCAGCGATGCAATGAACAAAGCCGTCGGCGCGTTCATTACCTTTGAGGGAGGAGAGGGGAGTGGCAAGACCACCCAGATCCATCTCCTCAAAGAACGCCTTAAATCCGCCGGCCGCGATGTAATAACCACGCGAGAGCCGGGCGGTACTCCGGAAGCCGAAAAAATCAGGGATTTTCTGGTCCAGCGCGAAGGCGGAAACTGGTCGCCGATGGCGGAGGCCTTGCTCCTTTTTGCCGGGCGTACCATGCATGTGGACAATCTTATCAAGCCTGCCATCGCCGCCGGAAAAATCGTCATATCCGACCGCTTCGCTGATTCAACCCGTGCCTATCAGGGTTTTGGACACGGGCTCGGTCTTGAAAAGATAGATGAGATGAACAGGCTCTGTCTTGGTGATTTCGCGCCGGATATGACTTTTATTCTGGATATCCCGGCCGAGAAGGGGCTGTTGCGGGCAGAAAAAAGACTGCGGGAGGCCGGCTCCGGTGAAGACCGGTTTGAGCGGCTCGATCTGTCTTTTCATGAAAGGCTAAGACAGGGCTATCTTGAAATCGCCCGCAGCAATCCCGGTCGCTGCATCGTCATCAATGCCGACGACGTACCTGAATCCATTGCCGCCGTCATCGGCCGCCACACGCAGGAGCGTATCGCCGATGTTCGATGACGATTTCGAGAGCGACAACGATCCCTATGAGCGCGAATCCGCCAAGGCAGAAGAGGCCGGTGCGGCCTTGCCGCCGCCGCGCCAGGCTTCCGAATGCCGGGGGCATGAAACCGTCGAAAGGGAATTGCTGAACCTTTATAACGAGGGGCGTCTGCCGCATGCGCTTGTTTTCACCGGGCTGGAAGGCATAGGGAAATCAACCATGGCTTTCCGCCTGGCCCGGTTTCTATTCAAAAATGGCGGTGGAACGGCCGCGGCGGAATCATCGGGCGGATTGTTCGGAGATCCCCTTCCGGCAGCCCGGTTTGAAAGTCTGGCCGTAAAGGAAGATGATCCCGTCTTCCGGCAGGTGGCCGCCGCAGGACACCCCGATCTTCTGACCATTGAGCGTCCTTTTGATGAAAAGAAAGGACGGCGCCAACTTATCCTTCCGGTCGATGAAGTGCGCAAGATCGCGCCGTTCCTGCGTCTGACGTCCGCGCAGACAGACGGCTGGCGGATCGTCATTGTTGATGACGCGGACAGCATGAACCGCGCCAGCCAGAACGCCATCCTCAAAATTCTTGAGGAACCGCCGCCGCGCACGATTTTAATTCTTGTGGCTCACAAGGCAGGATTGCTGATACCGACGATCCGTTCGCGCATGCGCGTCATCAGTTTTTCGCCGCCGCCGAATAATATTTTCAGTGCGCTGCTGCGGCACGAAAATCCCTCGTTAAGCGACAAGGATATCGGCCTGCTCTGGTCAATATCCGGCGGCAGCATCGGGCAGGGCTTGCGCCTGGCCGGCGAGGGGGGCAGGGCAGCGGTTGCCGGCACGGTCGAACTGCTCCTGACCTGGCCCAAATGGAACTGGCCCGGCATACATAACCTGGCCGATAATCTTTCCAAATCAGGACAGGATGACAGCCTGCGCGCTTTCAGCGAGATTTTGCTGTGGATCTGCGAAACTCTGCTGCGCGCCAAGGCACAGGGACAGGAAATTCCATCCTTTCTTCCCGGCGGCAAGGCACTTTTCCTACTTATGGAACATTATTCCCTTGCAGGCTGGATCGAAATTTGTGAAAACCTCAAAAGCCATTTTGATACAGTCTCCCATGCCGGCCTTGATAAGAAGCAAGCCGTTCTGGGCGCCTTTATGATCTTCAACTGACCAGAGCGAACAAGGACGAAGACCGACCATGACCGCCGACCGTCCGCCTTTTTATATTACAACGCCGATCTACTATGTGAACGACAAGCCGCATCTGGGGCACGCCTATACGACTATTGCCTGCGACGTGCTGGCCCGGTTCAAGCGTCTGGATGGACATGAGGTCTTTTTTCTGACCGGCACCGATGAGCATGGTCAGAAAGTGGCGCAGGCCGCCGAAAAGGCGGGAATAGATCCCCAGACATTTACCGATAACGTATCGCAGAATTTTCGCGACCTGATCGGTCTTCTGAATTATTCCAACGATGCCTTTATCCGCACAACCGAAGCCCGCCATAAAAAATCGGCTCAGGCACTCTGGCAAAAATTAACGGATGCCGGCGATATATATCTGGCCAAATACAGCGGCTGGTACGCTGTGCGTGACGAAGCCTATTACGGCGAAGACGAGCTGACCGACGGCCCGGGCGGCAAGAAAATCGCACCTTCTGGCGCTGAGTGCGAATGGGTGGAGGAGGAAAGCTATTTCTTCCGCCTCTCGGCGTGGCGCGACCGCCTTCTGGAGTTTTATGAGAAAAACCCCGATTTCGTGCTGCCGCATACGCGCTTCAACGAAGTCAAAAGTTTCGTGAAGGGCGAGCTGAAGGATCTGTCCATAAGCCGCACGCGCATGGACTGGGGCGTGCCGGTGCCTGACGCACCGGGGCATGTCATGTATGTCTGGATTGATGCCCTGGCGAACTATATCACGGCAATTGGTTATCCTGATGAGGGCGCTTCCCCATTTAAAAAATTCTGGCCGGCGGATATTCATATGGTCGGCAAGGATATATTGCGTTTTCATGCGGTATACTGGCCTGCCTTCCTGATGTCCGCCGGTCTGGCGGCGCCAAAGCGCATCTTCGCGCATGGCTGGTGGACTATTGAGGGTCAGAAAATGTCAAAATCCCTGGGCAATGTTATAGCGCCGCAGGACCTTGTGCAGCTTTATGGCGTCGATCAGTCGCGTTACTTTCTTCTGCGTGAAGTGCCTTTTGGTAATGATGGTGATTTTTCTCACGCACAGGCACTGAACCGTATCAACAACGATCTCGCCAATGGTCTTGGCAATTTGGCACAGCGGACCCTTTCCATGATCCAGAAAAACTGCGATGCGGCAGTGCCCGAGCACGGTGAATTCTCAGGGGATGATAAAAAAATGCTGGAACAGGCATATAGCCTGCTGGCGCAGGTACGGGATGAGCTGGACGCTCAGCGTTTCCACAAGGCGCTGGAAGCCATTTGGCAGGTTGTCATTAACGCGAACGCTTATATTGACACACAGGCGCCCTGGAGCCTTAAGAAAACCGATCCTCCGCGCATGGCCACGGTTTTGTATGCACTGGCGGAAACTATACGTTGTCTGGGCCTGATCGTTCAGCCCTTTATGCCGGATTCGGCTGCAAAAATTCTTGATCAGGTCGCCGTCGCCGGGAACAGCCGCCGTCTCGAATGCCTGTCGGCAGCCCATGCCCTGAAGCCCGGAATGGCGCTGCCCGCCCCGGCGGGTGTTTTCCCCCGCATCATGGAGGAAGATAAGAGTCATGGCAAAACAGGGGTGCGCGCCTAAAAGCTAGTTATGGCCATGCTGATTGATTCACACTGCCACCTGAACCACAAACGCCTGCAGAATGTCGGCGACCCGGCCGCCATCGTCGAAAATGCCGGGAAAGCCGGAGTCGGCGGCATGCTCACCATCTGCTGCCGTATTGCCGAGGAATTTCCCGAAATTCTGGGCATCGCGCAGAAATTTGAAAATGTCTGGTGTACAGTCGGTACCCATCCCCATGACGCCGGAAAGCCGGACGAGCAAGCCATTACGCAGGAGCAGCTGGTGCAGCTGGCAAAATCGAACGCCAAAGTCATCGGAATAGGTGAAAGCGGGCTGGATTACTTTTATAAAAACTCTACGCCCGAAGATCAGGATCTGAGCTTCCGCAAACACATACGCGCCTGCATCGAAACGGACCTTCCCCTTGTGGTTCATGCGCGCGATGCCGACGAAGACATCATTAAAGTCATCCGGGAAGAGGGGGCAGGCACACGTCTGAAGGGGGTGATGCACTGTTTTTCCTCCGGCCGCAAAATGGGCGAGGAGGCTCTGGATCTCGGCTTTTATATTTCATTCTCCGGCATTTTGACATTTCCCAAGGCGGATGACCTGCGCGATTTCGCCCGTGTTGTACCCAGGGACAGGGTGCTGGTTGAAACGGATGCGCCTTATCTGGCGCCGGATCCGCACCGCGGAAATATTAACGAACCGGCTCTGGTCTGCCACACGGCCCAGCGCCTCGCCGATCTTTACGAAGCGCCGTTCGCGGAGATCGCCCGCGCGACAACCGATAATTTTTTCAGACTGTTCGGCAAGGCTCGAAAAGCATGAATATTTCCCATCAATTAACCGTCACTGTTCTCGGCTGTGGCAATTCTGCCGGAACGCCCACCATCTGCAACTACTGGGGCAACTGCGACCCGGCAGAACCGCGAAACCGGCGTACGCGCCCGGCCATCGCCGTACAGAGCGCCACCACGACGCTGATCGTTGACAGCGGTCCGGACCTGCGGGAACAGGTCAACCGTGAAAATATCACTTCCATCGATGCCATCCTTTATACTCATGCCCACGGCGATCATATCAGCGGCATTGACGATCTGCGTGTCTTAAGACAAAAAACGAAAAAATACGTGCATATACACGGCAACCGCGCGACGATCGAGGAGTTGCAGCAGCGCTTTGATTACCTGTTCATGGAACGCACGCCGATTTATCCGCGTGTGCTGGAACCTCATATACTGGAAACCGCTGATTTTCTGACACCGCAGGCGATTGGTGATGTCACTTTTACGCCATTCGAGCAGGATCATGGCACCTGCGCCTCACTGGGTTATCGCTTTGGCGATCTGGCTTATTCCACGGATCTTGTACGCCTGGATGAGAAGGCTGTTGCTGCTCTTTCAGGCATCAAAACATGGATTATCGACGGTGCGGGCTACAAAATGCCGGTCAATGAAGTCCATCTGACATTCCGCCAGATTTTTGCGCTGAATGAGATCGTCAAAGCCGAAAAAGTTTATATCACGCATTTGTCGCCGGCCATGGATTACCAGACGATGCGCAAAGAGCTTCCTGAAGGTTACGAACCTTGCTGGGATGGATTGAAACTCCAGGTGTCGGCCTAAACAGTGTACGTCGTCAGGTCGGGTCTTGGTTAGTACAGATAAATCTGGCGCGTCAACCCAGCTTCCACGCCCGGCTTTGTTAGTGAATCCTCTTTTCTGAATCTCCGCTGCGGGCGTTATTATCGAGTCCCCGAGACAAATCGGAAATTTCTTCTTCAGGGAAGGCGTCGGCGTTGCGCGGGAAATATGCTGTAAATGTCGTTCCGCCCTTTTCAGACGAAACCACGCCAATCTTGCCGCCGTGGGCCGTTACAATCTCCCGGGTGATGTAAAGTCCCAAGCCTAAATTAGTCGCCCCGCGGCCTTGATGTTCTTTATCTTCTGCGGTTTCGCGCATCAGGGAATCAAAGATTGTCGCTAACTTGTCTTTCGAGATCGGGACACCCTCATTGTGCACGGATAATACAACATCCTCCGGTCGGCCTTTCAGAGTTACACCAATTGGTGTGTCCTTGAAACTATACTGTATCGCGTTGCCGAGCAGGTTTGAGAAGACCTGCCCGATACGGGCTTTATCCCACTCCCCTTCCATTTCCCCCGATATTTCAAGCGTGATCTCGCGCTTAGAATGAGCGGCCCGCATTTCATCAACCAGTTGCCGGGCAACAAAACCCATATCCATGTGGGACCTGAGCACTGGAAGACCCGAGCCGAACCGCGCCTTGGTTATATCGAGAAGGTGGGAGACAATCTCGTTTATGCGGTCCCCGCTATCCATGATCTGGGCGTTAAATAGGGCTTGTTTTTCGTTGAGAGGGCCCACCCTCTGGACCAGTTCCGCCGCCCCCAGCATCGCACCAAGGGGATTGCGAAGATCGTGGGTCAGGACGCCTAAAAACAGGTCTTTGGAGGCAGCAAGTTTATTTGTGTAATGGGAGACAGATTCCGTCAGTGCCTGATCGATGGCTTCGTTAAACCTGATCAGCTCCTCCTCGGCATCGTCTGAGGCTTCTTTCTTGGCTTCTTTCTTGGCTTCTTTCTTGGCTTCTTTCCACAGCTTTAAAACACTCGCACGTAAAGCCCGGTACTCCGAAACCATCTGATCCAGATTAAACCCCCCGCCAGCCGCAAGGCTGCATGAGTTTCTGCGGCGCTGGGTTTGTGTTCCCTTTTTTGTTGTCCTTCTCCATGTGATTTCTTTATTTGCTCGTCTTTGGTTTGGGCGCTCTCCATGTCCTTTACAACGAACTCAAGAATTTCATTAATATGGTTACGGAGGGCCAAGGGGCTCATATCGGTGGCGGTGGGTATCAGGCCCCGCGCAAAAGTTTCCCACTCATCAACTATTGTTTGATGATTTGCTTTTATGAATGCCGCTAATCCCATAACTAATTCTCCTGAAGGTGGAAACCGAAAGACCAAGGCCCAGAGGCTTTAATGGTTCCCTTGCCGCAGCAGATTTCATTCGTTTCCGAATCGTACGTTTGTAATATTTTTGATCACGAGCGGCGCAACGCCTTCGCCTCCCTCGAAAACATCAACCGCGCACGGCCGTTCCGGTTCCGTGATCGGCGGGCCGTCGGGTCCGGCCGTCCGGGATTATCCGGACGGCCCGAACCTATTTTCACCTTCTACAGCTCCGGAGCGGGGCTGGCCGCTGCGATGAAGGATGAAGACTTACTGAGAGGGCGCGCTGCGGTCGGTGTGGTTCTTGTACCGCGAGGCGGTGATCGCGAATGCCGGACACCTGGCTGATGTGTTCGAAGCAACGATAGCGGCGCTCGAGGACGTCGCCGGGCCCGGGGAGACCGGCGGCGGTCAAAGGCGGCGACGATCGCTGCCGGCAAGCATAAATTCTTATCGTCGATAGAAGGTGCGAGTGCCATCGGCAATCATCGATTGGGTTCGAAAATCACTGGCTGACGTCGAAAACAGGGTGAAATCCGCTGTCTGAGTCGAACTTAGTTGCTATAGAAGCCGCTATACTGTGTAACAAAACCCCCTGAATAAGGGGGTTTTGATGATGAAGATGGCAATCGATGGCATTACGGGTGGGTGGAAATAGAGTCACTTATGTTTGGAGAAGAGGCTCATTTATATCTGGAGATTACAGAGTGGCTGTCGTACCCAACACCATAATTCCCATAATATACATTATCACATCAGAGACGCGGAAATAAGCTGATTATAAAGGGCCTTCTTGGTCCGGCCCTGCCCGGCCTTGTCTTTTACAGTTGGTATCTTTAGCGTGCCCGCATGAAGCGGCTTCCCGTACAGACAGATGTTTCCTTTTCAGACTTTATAAGGCTCAACCTGGGTGTCCTGGGCCAGATACTCTTCGTCCTTGCCGCCTTTGTTGTCACAGGATTCGCCTTCGTTTTGGGCCTGTACCTCCTGCTGGGCCTGGCAGCCATTGTCCTTATCGTTACGGCCATCATAAGCGCCGGCAGTTTTCTCAATACGCTGCGTGAGTGGTATCTCCTTAAAACCGGGATCAGGACGCAGGCAACGGTCATCGACGAAATGTATGATGCGCTTGAAGAGGAAAAAATTTATAAAATTCGTTATACGGACAGGCAGGGTAAGGTACATGAAGGCTATTGCAGCCAGAAAAAAGCCGGGCCGGGGCTCAAAGCCGGCGACGAATTCGAGATTATCTTCAACAGCCGTAAACCAAAAAGTTTTATAAAAGCCTCGATTTATTATGACGAATAAAAAAATTTATTCCATCGACGATCTTCTCGATATCATGGCCCGGCTGCGTAACCCGGACGGGGGCTGCCCATGGGATCTTGCGCAAACGTTTGATACTATCGCCCCCTACACGATCGAGGAATCGTATGAAGTTGCGGACGCGATCGAACGCGGCGACACCCAGGACCTGACAGAAGAGCTGGGCGATCTCCTCCTTCAGGTCGTTTATCACACGCAGATGGCTGTCGAGCAAAATATTTTTTCATTCAGTGACGTCGTGCAGGCAATATCCGAAAAGATGATACATCGTCACCCCCATGTTTTTGGGGATGGCAAGGCCAAAAGCCCGGAGGATGTCAATGCAATCTGGGAACAACGCAAGGACGGAGAAGACAAGCGTCGCAAGGCTGAAAGCATATTGAACGACGTTGCCCTGAATCTGCCCGGCCTTCTGCGCGCGCAAAAGCTGCAAAGCCGTGTTGCGCGCGTGGGATTTGAATGGGCCCAGCCCGGCGATGTCCTTGATAAACTCGAGGAGGAACTGGGCGAAATGCGCGAGGCGCTGCGTGATGGTAAAACGGATGAAATCCGGGACGAACTGGGCGATCTGTTTTTTGTGCTTGTCAATTTCGGCCGCATGATGGGAATTGACTGCGAGGAAACCATGCGTCAGGCAAACCGCAAGTTTTCACGGCGTTTTCAGGCCATTGAATCAGGCATGAAACGCGAGGGCCTCAAATGGGAAGAAACCAGCCTGGAAAAGATGGAAACCTTCTGGCAGGAAGAAAAAAAGCGGGAAAAGGCCGCAAAGAAAAGTCAGGGTTGAGGATTTTTCCCCGGCTGCTTTTGATCGGCCGGCGGCGGATCGTCGTCGCAACAGCCGTAACGTATTTTGTTATAAATCTGCTCCGCTTCGGAGAGTAAAAACACACTGGCGCCCGCCACAATACACGGAACAGCAGCAGCATAACCAGCGGCGGTGCTTGCGGCAGCCGCGAGAAAGGCTGCACTGCAACCAATGATATTTCCTGTCCGTATTCTCATCAGGCTTCCTTTATGTATATACAAAGTTTTACCCGAGAAGCTTTACTGCCGTCAAGTTCATGCCGTTTGTCTTTGTATTATCTTTTTTATATCAATAGGTTAAACGGCCTTACTGTATTCGTTAAGCATATCCCCGATCATCGTCTGCCGGAGAGTTTCCTGCAGCTTAACGTTGGAGGCGACAATCAGTCCTCCAAAATCATCCTGCGGCGTATAGGGATGACCGTCCCATTTGGCTACCGCCCCGCCCGCCTCGGTCACGGCCAGCGCGCCCGCCAGATGATCCCAGGGGCGGATGCGGCTGTAGATCGCAAAATCGGCCTTTCCTTCGACAAGCCGCAGATATTCATGTCCTGCGCAGCTTAGCGTGTGAACCTTGCCAAGTTTTTCCTTGTAGGATTTCAGGATAGGGCGCATGGCAGCTGGAAAATACCGGCTGCCCGCATGACCTGTCACCTCGGACAGCGGCTTGTCCCCAGCTTTGATCTTGAGGCGACTGCCATCAATGAAAGCACCGCCGCCGCGCTCAGCCACCATCATCCGGTTGCCGGGCAGATCGTATATCCATCCCCATTGTGTGCGGCCATCAATGACACAGGCCAGCATAACGGCGAATATGGGCTGACCATGCACAAAATTACTGGTCCCGTCGACCGGATCCACGACCCATACGACTTTACTCCTGTCCTGAAGTACGGATACGGATTTTTTTCCGGCGGAGACACCCTCCTCGCCTATAACGACCGATTCCGGGAACATTTTTGTCAAAGCACGATCCAGAGCTTCTTCTGTTTCCCTATCAGCAATCGTCACCAGGTCATTGGGTCCGCTTTTTGTCTCGATATGCTCTTTCTTCAGAAGCTTGTAGCGCGGCAGGATATATTCCGCCGCGCATTCACGCAGAAGGCTGGAAATATCGTCGGGATTTATTTCAAGCGCCATGAGCCGTCCTTTTCTTTCTTTTGGACTTCTCCTGCGGGAGATAGCCGAACTTTTCCCTGAAACGCCCCTGATCGGCGGGCGATAACTCAACATCCATTGTTACATGGTTCTCGGTATCATGTCGTGCAAGAACATGCCCGTGACTATATAGCCAGGCCTGCGCCTCGCCGTCCGCTGTTTTAATCTTGTAACATAAAGTATGACGCATGTGCGCCAGCCCCTCCCCTACCATTTTCAAAAGATCATCGACCCCCTCTCCCGTGATGGCCGACAAGGCAGTGGTTTTCCCGGAAAACTTCGCCTTCCGGCGCATATCCTGCGCATCCTCGGGCGTCAGCCGGTCAATTTTGTTCAGCACCTCAACGATGCGCGGGTCCGTTTCGTATTCGATGCCCAAATCCTGCAGCACGCCAATCACGTCTTCCTTCTGCGCCTCATGCGCCGGATGCGATATATCACGGATATGGAGAATAATATCGGCGTATTGCGTCTGTTCCAGCGTAGCACGGAACGCAGCGATCATGTTCGTTGGCAGATCGGCGATGAATCCTACCGTATCCGAAAAAATAACTTCCTGTCCTGTATCAAGACGGACTTTGCGCATGGTCGGATCGAGCGTGGCAAACAGAAGATTTTCAACGTACACCCCGGCGCCTGTGAGGCGGTTGAATAAAGTCGACTTTCCGGCATTGGTATAACCGACAAGCGCGATAATAGGGAACGGGACGCGCTCGCGCCCCTTGCGCTGCAGATCGCGGTTCTTGCGCACCTGCTCAAGGTCTTTTTTCAGGCGTCTTATTTTCTCTGCCAGCAAACGCCGGTCGATCTCAAGCTGCGTTTCGCCGGGGCCGCCTGTCTTGCCCAGGCCGCCCCGCTGCCGTTCCAGGTGGGTCCACGAACGCACCAGACGCGATTTCTGGTATTCCAGGGCGGCGAGCGCCACCTGAATTTGCCCTTCCTTGGTCTGGGCGCGGGCACCGAAAATCTCAAGGATCAGGCCTGTGCGGTCGATAACCTTGGCTTTCCATTCCTTCTCCAGGTTTCTCTGCTGCACCGGCGTCAATGTATGATTGACGATAACGACATCGGGCTTTTCCGCAGCGACAAGGGCGGCAATCTCCGCCCGCGTTCCTTTACCCAGAAGATAACCGGGACTGGGACGCGTCACGCGCGCCAGGCGGGTACCAATAATATCCAGATATATGGCGTGCGCGAGCCCCTGTGCTTCCTCGGCTTTCTCTTCAGTAGAGAGAACGAACTTCCGATGCCGCCCCTCACCTTGCAGCAGAGGCTGAATGATCAAAGCACGGGGTTGGGATTTATCCCTAATCGCTGTCGCCTTTGCCTTCCACGGGATCGTAAAGTTGCAGCGGCCCGCCGGGCATAATCGTCGAGATGGCATGCTTGTAGACAAGCTGCACGTGTGACTCGCGCCTCAGAAGAACGCAGAAATTGTCGAACCAGGTAACGATACCCTGAAGTTTTACGCCGTTAACAAGGAAGACCGTGACGGTCATTTTTTCTTTGCGGATTTTATTGAGAAAGACGTCTTGGACGTTTTGCTGTTTTTCGCTCATTTTTTTATTTTCCTTAATATTTTTTTGTAGTCGCTTTATTATTGGGCTCCTTAGTACTCAATCAGGAGAGTTTCAGCAAGCCCCCAGTTTTTTACAGGAAAATACTGCTGTTTTGCAGCGTTTTAAGAAGGTCCATGCAGTCGCGTGCCACGACAAGAGGCCTGTACTTTGACAATAAATCCTCACGGTCCCGCCCATGAGTCAAAAACAGACTGGGACAGCCCGCATCCTGCGCAGCCAGCAGGTCTGTTTCCGTGTCACCCACAAACCAGGTTTTTTCCGCCGATACAGCCTGCGGTGCAGATTTAAGCGCCAATAACACCGGATCACCTGCCGGCTTGTCGCGCGCCGCCTGACCCGCGCCCAGAACTCTGAAGAAAAAATCATTCCATCCGAGATGCGCCACCTCACGGGTAACAATCTCGTGACGCTTGTTGCTGACAACCGCCATGGGTACGCCCTTACCCTTTAAAAAAAGAAGAAGAGATTGCGCCTCAGGTAACGCCGACAGGTATTTCAGGTGATGAGTCTCGAGATAATCCAGCAGTCTTTGCATTGCTTCAGGCGACTTGTCGCCATAAATACGCGGATAAAGCTCACGCGAGGAATGCTTTGTATGCTCGGCGAATTCTTTTTCGTCCCAGGGTTTCAGACCGTAGGTTTCCCGGACGTAATTGTGCGCAATCTGAACACCCTGCAGCGTATCCGCCAGTGTCCCGTCCCAGTCGAACAGCACGGCCTGTGGCGCCTTCATATCACCACCTTCTTTATGTCGATGTCCTTTTTATAGATACTGCGGGCGTTGCGGATATAGGAATCCGTTATATCCGTGACCAGAAAGGAATTCCGGCGCCGCCTGGTGATATGGCGGTCGATCTCCGGGTGGCGCTTGAGGTAATCGACAAGCTTTCCAGGAATAATATCGTCCTGCGACATAACGTGGACACCCTTACCCACCTTTTTCTGGATCACGTTTTTAAGAAACGCGTAGTGTGTGCAGCCCAATATCAGGCATTCTATATTCTGCGCCAGCAATGGTTTTATATACTCGCGGAGCAGCGGCCTTATCCACTCTTTCGTGTTAAGCTCGATCGCAGGCACAAGCAGCGGGGCCGATTTCTGAAATAATTTTATACCACGCCCGATCTTTTCCAGCTCTGTCTTGTATATGGAGGAGCGCACGATCCGCTCTGTCGCCAAAAGGCCAATCCTGCTGTGCCCTTCCTCCAGCGCCGTTTCCAGCGTCGGCACCACAACACCCAGAATACGGCGATCAGGATAATTTTTTACCAGGTAATTCTGCTGCAAGTTGCGAAGGGCGATGGCAGAAGCCGTATTGCAGGCCATTATAATTAATTTGCAGTCGGCTTTTCTGAAAAGGTAGTCAATCGAACGCTGCGTATAATGCGTTACGGCTTCCAGCGACCGGCTGCCGTAAGGGACATGCAGCGTATCGCCGAGATAAACCATGTCATGCGCCGGCAGGGCTTTTCCTATCGCCTTGGCGATAACAAGACCGCCCAATCCTGAATCAAAAACGCCAAGCTTCATAAGAACCCTTACAGAAAAAAGAAAAAGATTATGCGATTTTGCGGGCGGCGACAGCGCCCGCCTCATCGCCTTCATCATGGCGCGATGATTCTGAAATACCCAGCTGCTTGAGTTTGCGATGCAGAGCCGAGCGCTCCATGCCGACAAAATGCGCCGTCCGGGATATGTTTCCGCCAAATCTTTTGATCTGCGATAAAAGATATTCACGCTCAAACAACTCACGCGCCTCACGCAGAGGCAAAGAGATCATATCCGCTGCGCTTCGCTCTGAATCGGCCAAAGGAGATTCGATGGCACTAATCTCCGGCGGCAGATGCTCCGGTTTGACGGGACTATCGGAGGAAGAACCCATCATGATCATAACCCATTCTGTCATATTGCGAAGCTGCCGGACGTTGCCTGGCCAGTCGTAAGCCTGCAGTGCCACCATCGCCATTTCAGAAAAAATGCACGGCGGGATGCCGGACTGGGCTGAAAAACTTTTCACGAAATAGCTGATCAGCTGTGGAATGTCCTGTGGCCGTTCGCGCAATGTCGGCATATTTACAGGAACGACATTCAGGCGGTAGAAAAGATCCTGCCGGAATCGTCCTTCCTGTATCAAAGATTCCAGATTACGGTTCGTTGAGGCGATAATGCGTACATCGACCTCTATCTGGCTTTGCCCGCCGACGCGCTGAAATTTCTGCTCCTGCAGGGCACGGACTATCTTGCCCTGCGTTTCAAGCGGCATGTCGGCTACTTCATCCAGGAACAGCGTGCCGCCATGCGCCTGATCGAGAACGCCTGTCTTGGCCGGCTCGCCCATTACGCCGTCGGCAGATCCGAAAAGCTCGAGGTCAAGCCGCTCCGGCCTGAGAATCGCGCAATTGATCGACATGAAAGGCCCGCCTGCCCTTTGCGAAAGCCTGTGAATGAAGCGCGCCGCCACATCCTTGCCCGTGCCGGCCGCACCGGTAAGCAGCACGCGGCTGTTTGTCTGTGCGACGCGGCTCAAGGTCTGACGAAGCGCAGCCATTGCCGTGGAATCGCCAAGAAGATCAGAAGGCCCCTCTGCTTTCTTCCTTAAGGTCTGATTTTCCCGTCGCAGCTGCGCGGTTTCAAGCGCGCGCTCGATCATCAGAAGCAGCCGGTCCGACTTGAATGGTTTTTCAATGAAATCATAGGCGCCCTGCTTGATCGCGCTGACGGCTGTCTCAATCGTGCCGTGACCGCTGATCATCAGTACAGGCAAATGCGGGTGATCTTTTTTGATGGTGGCCAGTATTTCGAGGCCATCATGCGTGCTGTTCTGCAGCCAGATGTCAAGAACGACGAGCTGCGGCGTGGATATCGAAATTTCAGCATAGGCCTGATCCGAATTCGCGGCCAGCCGGGTATGATAGCCTTCATCCTGCAGAATCCCCTGGATCAGCCTGCGGATATCGGCCTCATCATCAATGATCAGAATGCTTGCGCTCATGGGTTCCAGCTTACGAAATCGCCTTTTTTTGTTCAATCATGTTCGCAGGTTCGCTCGCTGCTCCGTCCACAGGCAGAATCAGGGAGACAGTTGCGCCCCCAAGATCCGCCCAGCCTTCAGTAGCTTTGAGCCAGTCGGGCGCGCCTATCACCAGCCGCCCACCGTGATCTTCCATAATTTTCTTTACAATCGCCAGACCCAGCCCGGTTCCACGCTCCTTGTGCGTGACATAAGGGTCGGTCAGGCGGGCGGGGTCTTCATTCTTGGGTAAGCCCAGGCCATTATCAGTCACAGCAATCAGCACATCACCGCTTTTGCTTCGACGGGAAATAAGCACCTCAAGGCGCGGCTTGTAATTTTTGTCCGTCTCCTGCTCGCGACGCGCCAGAACGGAATCGATGGCGTTCTGAAGAATATTGGTGAAGGCCTGCCGGATCTGCTGGGCATCAAAACGCGCCCTGATTTCTTTTCCGGCGGCCGGGATAATATTAAAGCCAAAGGCGATATCGGTATGAGCCTGTTGCTGGAAAGCAAGCATATCCCTGACATGACGGGTCAGCCCCTCATCCTTCATGACCGGCTCCGGCATGCGGGCGAAGGCCGAAAACTCATTGACCATCCGGCCGATATCGCTGACATGGTGGATGATCGTATCCGTGCACTGGGAAAAAATCTCGGATTCTTCCTTGATCTGTTTCAGATATTTTCTTTTCAGGCGTTCGGCCGAAAGCTGTATCGGTGTCAGCGGATTCTTGATTTCATGGGCGATACGGCGCGCCACATCTGCCCATGCGGCTTTTCTCTGCGCGGACTGCAGCTCAGTGATGTCATCGAATGTCAGAACCGCCCCCTGGCGCTCATCGCCAGCCAGCTCCAGGGCAACACGCACAAGGAGCGTACGCCGTGTCTCGTCCGGTGCCGTATAGGGAATTTCAAGCTGTGCCACACGGCCCGGTTTTTCCTGGGCCTGCCGGAACAGGCTGGCAAGGTCGGGAAGGATAGTCGTGATGTCCTGGCCAGTCAGATCATCAATAGGTTTTCCAAAAAGCTCGGCGGCGAAGGAATTTGCCAAAGTGATCCGCCCGGCGCCGTCCACGCCCACAATACCCAAGGATACGCCAGCGAGAACCGCCTCGATGAAGCGGCGGCGTTCGTCCAGCTGCTGGTTTGCAGCGACAAGCTCATCCCGCTGACTTTGTATCTGGCTGGTCATACGGTTGAAAGCTCTTGCCAGAACATCGAACTCATCCTGCCGGTCCAGCTCCGCCACACGCACGGCCAGATCGCCCGCGCGGACACGGTCGGCCGCGGAAATAAGGGCGCTGATTGGCACGACAAGCTGGCGCGAGAAAATAAGACCGAACCAGATTGCCGCGAACAATAGCAAAAGAGCGACGATCAGGAAGATCATCGTGATCTTGACCTGCAGGCCCGATCTCTGGCTTTCCAGCTGTTCATAGGCCTTAACCGCGCGGCGGGTGTCATCGACGTGTGAAAGCACCACCGGATCAACCATGCGGCCGACAAAAAGATACGTTCCGATAAAATTATTCAACTTAACCAGCGCGCGGACGCGGTCATCTTTTTCTCCCGTCATGACGACGGCTTCGCCATCGTCTGCCCGGCCCATCATTTCCGTTGGCAAAGATTCAAATTCCAGCGTGAAGGTCAGCCCGGAACGCGCCAGAATGCGGCCCGAGGAATCGAAGACAATGGCTTCCGAAAGATTCCGCAGCAATGACTGCGTCTGGATCACCTTGTCGAATGCTTCAGGATTTGAAATCAGCATAGAGGCCTGCCGGTCGAGATCGTTCGCCATGGCCAGCGTATCGGCGCGGATGACCTGCATGTGCTCTTCCAGATAGGCCTCGGCTACGGCCTGGGATTCATTGACCGCCGTGCGCACGCGT
Source organism: Alphaproteobacteria bacterium (assembly GCA_025451095.1). Lineage (GTDB taxonomy): Bacteria > Pseudomonadota > Alphaproteobacteria > Micavibrionales > Micavibrionaceae > JACQIJ01. The sequence continues at coordinate 2,820 of JANWLB010000064.1, read as the reverse complement.
TCGCTGAACCAGCTCTGCACGCCAAAATGAAGGAAGATGGCGGCAAAAATGGTCATGATGATGGCCGGCGCCGCCGCCAGAAGGCTGAAAATGAAAACCAGCCTGACGTGCAGGCGGGATCCCGCCAGGCCCTGGCGCCGCCCGCTCCACAAGCTGACAATGCGGCGTGCAATGAGCGTCACCAGAAGCAAAACGATAACCAGATCGATATTCAGCAGCCAGATGACTGTATCGGGATCGTTGCCGAAAGGCGGCGTGGCGGTCAGGGCCCCATACGTGGCGAATCCTGCTGTAACGGCGGCAAAAATCAGGAACAGGGCCACACGATTGCTCCATGAGCCGAGGCGCATGCGTCTTAAGGCAGCGCGGAAGCTAAGGGGCTTTTTGCGAAAACCATACAGGGCGACCGCCAGGCCTTTCCAAATCCTTTGCCGCAGCGGCAGCTTCGCCTTCCCTGCGTCGTTTATGGCATTTTGTCCTGTGTCTGCTTTCAAAATCGCCGGCCCCGGTTTTTACGCTGCTTAAATTCTGTTTCTTTGGGTACAGTTTACGCTATGAATAGCCAGGAGTGCGGGCTGCTTTGGCCGCCCCTGACGAAGACCGCAAGATATAGAACTATGGAAAAATCTGCAAGCAGGAACAGGGAGATACCCTTTTACGCACTGATTGCCGCGGCAGGCAGTGGCACAAGGCTGGGCGGGGAAAGGCCCAAGCAATATACTTTGCTGGGCAGAAAAACCGTTCTGCGCCATAGCATTGAAGCATTTTTGGCCTGTTCCGGCCTTAAGGAATTGCGGGTCATTATCGACCCTGCCCATGAAGACTTTTACCATGAAAGCGTCAGAGGTCTGGACCTTCCGCCCCCTGTTACAGGCTCTGGATCAAGAAAAAATAGTGTTTTTAATGGGATAAATAATTTTTCTCATTTAAAAACTGAAGATATACTTCTGATCCATGACGCGGCCCGTCCCTTCATCAAAAGACGCGAGATCGAGGCCTTGCTCAGCGTTCTTGACACGGCAGAGGCAGCAACCCTCGGCACACCTGTGGCCGATACGCTGCGCCGGGGCACCGCCAATGAGTATGTCGACCGCAGCGGGCTTTGGGCTATCCAGACGCCACAGGGATTTCGTTACGGAATTTTGCGCCGGGCCCATGAACAGGCCGCCAACGATCCGTCCGTCACCGACGATACAATGCTGGTCGCCGCGCTGGGAATTGAGCCGAAGATTGTTGAAGCGCCGCGTGAAAACTTTAAAATCACGACCATGCCGGATCTGGAGCTTGCCCGCAAAATTATTAATGCCGCCGTCACCGTGACCCGGACAGGATTCGGGTTCGACGTGCATGCATTCGACAAAGAGACACATAGCAAGACGGGCAATGGCAGCGTCAGACTCTGCGGCATCGATGTCCCGCATGCATACAGGCTCAAGGGTCATTCGGATGCCGATGTCGGCCTGCACGCCCTGACGGATGCCATTCTCGGCGCGATGGCTGCCGGCGATATCGGTCATCATTTCCCACCGTCCGATCCTCAATGGAAAAATGCCGACAGCTCTTTATTCCTGCGCCACGCCGTGGACATAGTGATAGCAGATGGCGGCACTATCACAAATCTTGACCTCACCCTGATTTGCGAAGGCCCGAAAGTGGGACCGCATCGCACCGCCATGCAAAACCGCGTGGCGCAGATATGCGGGATTACACCGGGACAGGTCGGCATCAAGGCAACGACAACCGAAATGCTGGGATTCACGGGCCGCGGCGAAGGAATCGCCGCGCAGGCTGTCGCCACCCTCAGCCTGCCTGCGGAAACCTCTCATGAATGAACAAAACGAACCAGTGGTGAGACATATCAACGATTTCCGCCAGGCGCATGTCTTGCTTGCAACGTGGTTCGGCTGCGGCCTGATGAAGCCAGCACCGGGCACGTGGGGTACTCTGGGCGGCCTTCCCTTTGCTCTGCTGGCGCTGGTCTGGGGCGGATGGCCGGGCCTTCTTGTTTTTCTTGTGGCTGTCACGGGTGCCGGCTTTTGGGCCATCGGCAAATTTGAAAAAAACGGCGGAAACCACGATCCTTCCTTCATCGTCATTGACGAAGTCGCCGGGCTGGCCCTGGCCTTTCTCCTCTATCCCTCACCTGAACCCATTACTCTTGCCGCCACATTTGTGCTGTTTCGCCTGTTTGATATACTCAAGCCCTGGCCGGTCAGCTGGGCTGACGCAAAGGTAAAAGGGGCAGCAGGCGTCATTCTCGACGACCTGATCGCGGGGGCCATGGCGGCGGCAACGGTATGGGTCATGGCGCTTTTGTACCTTTGGCTCGTATGGAAGCCATTTTCATGACGAACGCTCTGATCGAACAGCTCAGCCTGATACTTGAAAGCCACGGCATGATGCTAGCCACGGCTGAATCATGCACCGGCGGGATGATTGCGGCCGCAATAACCGACCGGCCCGGATCTTCCGCCATCTTCGAGCGTGGATTTATCACCTATTCCAACCAGTCGAAGTCAGAGCTTCTGGATATATCCGAAGCCCTGATTGAAGAGCATGGCGCGGTCAGTGCGGCCACAGCGGCGGCGATGGCACGCGGCGCCCTGAACAGAAGCACGGCCGACATATCGCTTGCCATCACCGGAATCGCAGGGCCCGGCGGCGGCACGGCCGAAAAGCCGGTGGGGCTTGTTTATATCGCCTGCGCCGCGCGGGACAGCGATACGGTGCAATTTGAAGAACACCGCTTTAAGGGTGACCGCGCCGCTATCCGCCAGCATAGCGTCGAATCTGCCTTGAAACTGCTCTTAAAATTTCTGG
>JANWLB010000063.1 GCA_025451095.1 Alphaproteobacteria bacterium | reverse complement strand
GAGCCCTCCTCCACCCTTAACGGCATGTTTGCCGTCAACGAATTCATCGGATTCATGAAACTTCTGGTCCTGGGTGGCATGATTGCCGCCACGGCTCTGTCCATACCCTACGCGCAGCAGGAAAAAATCGGGCGTTTTGAATACCCGGTTCTTATGATCTTCGCCGCGCTCGGCATGACGATGATGATTTCGGCCAATAGTCTTCTGGCGCTATACGTGGCACTGGAGCTTCAGTCTCTAAGCCTCTATGTCCTGACCGCGCTGCAGACCCATAACACCCGCTCCTCAGAAGCCGGGCTGAAGTATTTTGTACTGGGTGCGCTGGCCTCGGGCATGCTGCTTTTCGGCATTTCGCTCGTCTATGGCTATACAGGATCCGTAGACTTTGAGGGCATCACCACCGTGCTCAAGGGCTCCGCTGTGCCGCACGCCGGGCTGATCACCGGGATGGTCTTTATTCTGGCCGGCATCGCCTTCAAAATTTCCGCTGTGCCCTTTCATATGTGGACGCCCGATGTATACGAAGGCGCACCGACCTCGGTCACCGCCCTGTTCGCCATGGTTCCCAAAATCGCAGCCCTCTCGCTTCTAATCCGCGTCCTTGACGGACCCTTCTCATCCCTGATGCCGCAGTGGCAGCAGGTTATATGGTGTCTGGCGGCGGCTTCGGTAACCTGGGGCGCCTTCGCGGGCCTTGCTCAGAAAAACATCAAGCGCCTGATGGCCTATAGCTCCATCGGCAATATGGGTTACGCCCTGATCGGCATAGTCACCGGTACATCCGAAGGCATAAGTGCCGTCATTATATATATGACGATTTACTTGGCCATGACGGCAGGCGTTTTTGGGATTATCCTGACCATGCGGCGCCGGGGAATGGCCCTTGAAAACATTGAAGACCTTGCCGGGCTTTCGCGCACCAGCCCCCTGCGTGCCTGGTCTATGGCCTTCCTGATGCTGTCCATGACCGGCATTCCGCCGCTGGCCGGCTTTTTCGGCAAGCTGTTTATATTTCAGGCAGCCGTCGCCCAGAATTTTATGGTTCTGGCGGTGATCGGCGTTCTGGCTTCCGTCGTGGCGGCCTATTACTACCTGAAAATCATAAAAGTCATGTTTATGGACGAACCCATATCCGCCTTTGATGCCCCGCTGGCCCTGCCTCTGCGCGCCATCATTTTCCTGAGTGTGGCGTTTGTATTGCTCTTCATCCTTTCGCCGGCCTTTCTTGTCGAAGCGGGCCGCGCCGCTGCGGCGGCCGTATTCGCCGGATGAGCATAGCCTGGAATATCCATACCTATACCCAACTCCCCTCCACACAGGACTACGTGCGGGAACTGGCCGAGGAAGGCCTGCCCGAAGGCACCGTCGTCCAGGCCATGACCCAGACTAAAGGCCGCGGCCGTCAGGGCCGCAACTGGATCTCGCCGCTGGGCAATCTTTACATGTCTTTTATTCTGCAGCCCAACTGCACCCCTGCTGTGGCGGGACAAATTTCTTTCGTAGCCGCCCTGGCCGTTTCCGCCGCCATCGACGAAGTCATCGCGCCGGGATATAAAAAAACACTGAAATGGCCGAATGACATCCTGATCGACGGTAAAAAATGCGCCGGCATACTGATTGAGAGCATCCTCGACAAAAAAAATCAGCTCCGGGCTCTGGCCGTGGGCATAGGCGTAAACATTCTGAGCACGCCTGAGCATGCCATCGGCCTGCAGCAGGTTGGCAAAGGAGATCAGATTCCCATTCACCCGTTTCGTGACCTTCTGCTCAGCCATATCTCGGCCTATTACAACCACTGGAAAGACAAGGGCTTTTCGGATATTCGCAACCACTGGCTGGCGCAGGCGCACGGAAGAGACGGTCCGGTCCGGGTTACACTGTCCGATGGCGTTTTTGAGGGAATATTCAAAGACTTGGACAAAGACGGGGCTTTGGTGGTAACACTGCCCGATGGCACCGAGCGACGGGTCAATGCCGGTGACGTTTTTTTTGATATATGAGGGAAAAACCCATGCTTCTGGCCATTGACGCTGGCAACACCAATACCGTCATCGCCCTGTTCCGGGGCGAGCGCCTGTTCAAGGCCTGGCGCTGCAAGACCGACGCCGCCCGGACGACGGACGAATACGCAGCCTGGCTGTCTCCTCTGCTGGCGCTTGAGAAGCTGGATTTCACCTGCGCCACCGAGGCCATCATCAGTTCCGTCGTGCCTGATGCGAATTTCAATCTGCAGCAGCTTTGCCGCGACGTCTTCAAATGTACGCCCCTGATCGTCAGCCCCGATATCGCAGATATCAAAATCAATCTCGATCGGCCGGAAGAAGTCGGCGCCGACCGTCTCGTCAATGTACGCGCCGCCATTCAGGATTACGGCTGCCCGGCCATCATCATCGATTTTGGCACTGCCACTACTTTCGATGTCGTCAACGGCCGCGGCGAGTATTGCGGCGGCGCCATTGCGCCCGGGATCAATCTGTCCATGGCCGCGCTGCACCAGGCCGCGGCGCGCCTGCCCAAAGTCGGCATCAAGAAGCCTCCGGCTGTTATCGGCACCAGCACAGTCACCGCCATGCAGGCCGGGATATACTGGGGCTATGTCGGGCTGATCGAGGGGCTGATCAAACGCTTAAGCTCTGAAATGAACGAAAAAAAGAATATAAGCGTTATCGCTACAGGGGGTCTGGCACCCCTGTTCTCTGAATCCATACCGGCGATCGAAAAAACGGACGGGGACTTAACATTACGCGGCCTGTCCTATATCCACAGCTCAATGAAAAAGCGCAAAGCCGCATAGAGTTCCTATGAGTAAAGACACAAAAGCCAAAGACCTCGACCCCGATCAGCTTTATTTCCTTCCGCTGGGCGGCAGCGAGCAGTTTGGAGTTAATTTCAACCTTTATCCCCATGCCGGAAAATGGCTGGCGGTGGATTGTGGCATCGGCTTCGCCAGTGACCGCTTCCCCGGCATTGATATCCTTCTGCCCGACATATCTTATATCACCGACCGCCAGAAGGATCTGGCGGGGCTGATCGTCACCCATGCCCACGAAGATCATGTCGGCGCTGTGCCTTATCTGTGGCCGCGCATGCGGTGTCCGATTTACTGCACCGAATTCACAGCCGCTGTTCTGAAGAAAAAGATATCGGAACAGCCGGACAGCGCCGATGCACCGATTCATATCGTCAAGGCCGGAGATACGATCAAGCTGGGCCCCTTTACGGTTCACTTTATCCATGTCGCCCATTCCATTCCTGACACCTGCGCCCTTGTCATCGAGACAAAAGCCGGCCGCGTCTTTCACAGCGGCGACTGGAACCTCGATCCCGCGCCCGTTCTGGTCGGGCCTACGGACGATGCGACCATCAGGTCTTTCGGTCAAAAAGGGATCATGGCTTATATCGGCGATTCCACGAATGCCGAGGTGCCGGGCCGTGCCGGATCCGAAAGTGAGGTCGAAGGCGGCCTGACAGCCCTGTTTGGCGAATGCCGGGGGCGGATTGCCGTGACCATCTTTGCCTCCAATATCGGCCGCATCCGCAGCATCGCCCGCGCCGCCAAGCAGAATAAACGTCATGTTGCCCTCGTCGGCCGCGCCCTGCACACGATGGTTGGCGCCGCCCGCGACTGCGGCTATCTGGACGATGTGCCCGATTTCCTTGAAGCCGAGGACACGGACAGTCTGCCGGATGAACGTGTCGTACTGATCGTCACAGGATCGCAGGGCGAGCCCCGCGCCGCTCTGGCCCGCATCGCCCGCGAAGACCATCAGCATGTCAGCTTCAAGCGTAGCGACACCGTCATATTCTCCGCCCGCCCCATTCCGGGCAACGAAGAAGATATCAATGCCGTGCGCAACAACCTGGTTGCTGCTGGCATCAAGGTTATCACTCCGAATGACACGGAGCACAAAATCCACGTCTCCGGCCATCCCTGCCGCGGGGAAATCGGCGATATGTACAACTGGACGCGCCCCGCATTGGTTGTCCCCGTGCACGGTGAGCGCACTCAGCTCGAGGCGCAGGCGGAATTTGCCCGCTCCTGCCAGATCGACAACGTTATCGTGCCGCAGAACGGTTCCGTTATTCGTCTTGGACCCGCCAGTCCGGCCGTTATAGACCATGTGCCCACAGGCCTTCTTGCCGTCGAGCCGCGCCGCATCCTGCCCGCCGATCACCCGGCCATTTCAGAACGGCGCAAGCTTCAGTACACAGGCACCGTTCATGCCACCGTCGTGCTGAACAAACGGGGCGAGCTGGCGGACGACCCGATGCTGAGCACCATGGGCCTTCTGGACCCCGAAGATCCACGCGACAAGAGATTTGAGCGTGATCTGTTGCTGGAGATTGAAGACATACTGGCCGATCTTTCACCCAAGGAACGTCAGGACGCGGAGCTGGTCCAGGAAGAAATACGCGTCGGCCTGCGCCGCGTTGTCCTCGACGCCCTGGGCATGAAGCCAAAAGCCACGGTTCACGTTGTTTTTCTTTAAGCCATGAATCTTTATACGGGAATCGTTGTCTATCTTCTGATCTGGTGGACAGTGCTTTTCGCCGTCCTGCCCTGGCAGGTGAAACACGAAAAAGACCCCGTCGTCGGCCATGCCACGGGCGCGCCGGTCAACCCCCGTCTTAAATTCAAATTCATAGTTACCAGCTGTATTTCCGCCCTGATCTGGCTTATAGTGTTCGTGCTGATTAAAATGCAGATCGTGGATTTCCGCGCGATCGCCATGAACATGATCCGGGAAGATTACGGGGAATGACACGACACGGATTTTTAATATTTGCCCTCGCCGCCCTCTTTGCGCCTTCAGTCCAGGCGCAGGATCAGGAAACGGTGTGCCGCCTGTGGCAACAGCAAAAATCCGGCAACCAGGGCGCGGCTTACAGGCCGGGCGTTGACGTCAACGGCAATCCAATCGTTCCCGCTGACCTTGATGCCGCACCCGCCCCTTTCAGCGGCACGACCATTGCCATCCCTGTCACCATCGATTTGGCCCAAAAAGTTTCGCAGACACAGACACTGCCACAGGGCATGGAGCTGAAAGCCGGCGTTGGCGTAATGGAAATACGCCCCGACGGCGCCGTTTTTTATGACGGCCGCGACATGACCGGCAGCATGGCCGTTCTTTGCGAGCCGGGTACTTCGCTGCAGGCTCCGGCACAGCAGGCGCAAAGCCCGGTTTTTCCTCCGCCCGCATCTGCGCCCGCACAAAGCATCTCACCGGCCACGCCGGCAAAGACCGAAACGCATGAATCAAAGGAAGAAATCATCTGGGGAGAAGGACATTAATCCCATGACCGCACAACAGGCTCAGAAAAACGAGAAAAAGAACTCAAAAACAGCAGTCACACCAACCCGCGCGGAAAACTTTCCCGAATGGTATCAGGGCGTCATCAAAGCCGCCGACATGGCCGAAAATGCGCCTGTCCGCGGCTGCATGGTCATCAAGCCCTATGGCTACGCCCTTTGGGAGAATATCCAGCGCGCCCTGGACGACATGATCCGCGCAGAAGGCGTGCAAAACGCCTATTTCCCCTTGCTCATCCCCTTAAGTTTCATCAGCCGCGAGGCCGAACACGTCGAGGGCTTTGCCAAGGAATGCGCGGTCGTCACGCATCACCGGCTGGAAAAAGGGCCAAAAGGCAACCTTGTTCCCGCCCCTGATTCAAAACTGGAAGAGCCGTTCGTCATCCGCCCGACATCGGAGACGATCATAGGTGACTCCATGGCCAAATGGGCGCAGTCCTACCGCGACCTGCCGCTGAAGCTGAACCAGTGGTGCAACGTCATGCGCTGGGAAATGCGGACGCGGATGTTCCTGCGCACGTCCGAATTTTTGTGGCAGGAAGGCCACAACGCCTTTGAGACGGCAAAGGAAGCGCATGAAGACGCGATCAAGATGCTGGAAATATACCGCCGCCTTTACGAAGACTGGCTGGCCATTCCCGGCATCCCCGGTGAAAAGACGGACGACGAGCGTTTTCCCGGCGCGGACCGCAGCTTCACCATCGAAGCCATGATGCAGGACGGCAAGGCGCTGCAGGCCTGCACATCGCATGATCTGGGGCAGAATTTCGCCAAGTCCTGCGGCATCCAGTTTCAGGGCCGCGATGGCAATATTCATCTGGCTCATACCACCTCGTGGGGACTCTCCACCCGTTCGGTCGGCGGACTGATTATGACCCACGCCGACGATGACGGGATGATCATGCCGCCGCGCGTGGCACCTTATCACGTAGCCATCATCCCCGTGATCCGGGATGAGGATGGCGGCAAGGTGATGGAGTCCTGTACACAGCTGGCAAATCGTCTGAAAGAATCGGGCCTGCGCGTCCTGCTGGATACCAGCGACCGCCGCACGCCCGATAAAATGTGGGACGCCATCAAAAAGGGCGTACCTATGCGGGTGGAAATCGGGGCGCGTGAAGCCGCCGAAGGCACTGTCACACATATCCGCCGGGATATCGGCCGGGATTCAAAAACCGTCTGCGCCGTGAGCGAATTCGCGGGCAAGGCTCAAGGCATTCTGAACGACATTCAGAAAAATCTGCTGGAAAAAGCCCGGACCTTTACGCAAAACCATATTTTCGAGGTCAAGACCGTCAGCGAGGCCCATGACTTTTTTGCCGCCGATAAGACGGGGTTCGTTAAGATGGACGCCGCCTTTCTGAAGGAGCCGCGTTTTGAGGCCGTCCGCAAGGACTTCTCCGTCACCCCCCGCTGCCTGCCCTTCACGGATGAAGGCCGGAAGGTCATCATCGGCCGGTCTTATTAAATTCCCATATTCTTATTGACGGGGCTGGTTTTTTCATATTATTTTACCTCCGTTAACTTACGGAGATTTCAAAATGACGATCGACAAAGACTATCGTGACGCCCTGCATGAACTTAGAGGGCTCGTCCGCAAGGCTCTGGCTGTAAAAAACAAAACGGCATTTGATTACACCACCACTGTCGAGACCGAAAACTGTGGTCGCAAGCTGGATCTGGCCGTCAGAGCGACAACAAAAGATTTTTCCTGTGAAACCCATCGTGGCAAAGGCCGTGCTATTGAAATCTCAGGCTTGGAAATCCATGGCAATTTCTACACCCCCCTCCATGCCATCAGATCTGTGGCACGTACATTTCATGTAGCTGTCAGTGCCCAACTTTATGGAGTTAAGGTGACCGCTTATCCCCGTTCCACCGCGCGCGAAATCTATCTGGAATGCCTATACAGATGTGCGCAAAAAAAGCATCCGGACCTGGAGCGATAGGAGAAAGAAAACAATGTCTCAAGATTATCCTCTTTGCGAAATATTTGCTGACTTATTTCCGGGATCCCGGATCGCCGGCGCCATCACAGGCGCCATAGAAGGTATTCAGCATGCTTTTAATAAACGGGCACATTACGATCCTATGCCGCTGAGAACCTTTTATGAGACGGCGAAAGCATCAGCAAATAAACATTGCCATGCTCTGACTGATCGTCAGCGCGCGGCTTTCGTGACCAGATTGACCGTTGCCTCCCAAACCAATCGTCTGGGTCTTTTTATCCATGACAGGCTGTACAGCCCTTCTTAATTTCGCAGCATCCTGTCCGAAACAAGGCCTATCAGGTGGTTTTTCCAGTAACGATCTGTCTTAAAAGGGCTTAATTTGGAAGGAGACGGCTTGCGCTGTCTCCTTTTTGTTATATAGTCAAAACCGCATGTGTTAGCGGGGTTCTGCCGGGGTGTTCTCTCCTTTTGAAATCATGGTCGCAGGCCGGTACTTGAGGGCACGGAAAGCCGAAGGCTTTGTGTCCGTCATCGCTGCCTTTTCGTTTCTCGGAATTATGCTGGGCGTGGCTACCCTGATCATCGTTATGTCCGTCATGAACGGCTTCCGCGAGGAACTGGTCACCCGCATTCTCGGCCTCAACGGCCATCTTAACGTCTACGCCCCGAGCGGGCCGCTGACCGATTACCGGGATCTCCTGAACCAGATCAAAGATACCTCCGGCGTTGTTTCCATCTTCCCCGTCGTCGAAAGCCAGGCGCTTTTATCCGTCAACGGCACGGCCTCCGGCACCATGGTCCGCGGCCTGAGCACGGAAGACTTCGCGCGCAAACCCATATTGTCGGAGTCTATCATCAGCGGAGAGAAGGCCGACTTCACAGGCAACAATGTGGCCATCGGTTCCGCACTTGCGGAGCGTTTAAAAATCCGGCTGGGTGACAAGATCACGCTGATCGCGCCCAAGGGCAAGACCAGTCCCTTCGGCACCATTCCCCGCTCCCACACCTATGAAGTCGGACTGATCTTCGATGTGGGCATGTACGAATACAACAACGGGTTTGTCTTCATGCCGCTGGAAGCGGCGCAGACCTTCTTCCAGCTGCCGGGGGCGGTCACCGCGCTGGAGATCATGACCGAAAACCCGACAAAGATCGACAGCACAAGGCGCGCGGTCGACATAGCTATCCATGGCCAGGCCGGGGTCTATGACTGGCGCGACATGAATGGCAGCTTTTTTAACGCGCTGCAGGTCGAGCGCAATGTCATGTTTCTTATTCTTACGCTCATTATCGTTGTTGCCGCGTTCAACATTATTTCCTCCATGATTATGCTGGTGAAGGACAAGGGTCACGATATTGCTATCATGCGCACCATGGGCGCCACACGAAACAGCATGATGAAAATTTTTATCCTTACCGGCGCCACGATCGGCATTGCGGGCACAATGTTCGGCACGCTGGTCGGAATTGCCTTTGCCCTGAATATCGAGAGCATCCGCCAGTGGCTGCAGAAATTCACGCATACCGATCTTTTTTCTGCCGAAATCTATTTTCTCTCCCAGCTTCCGGCAAAAATAGAATGGCATGAGGTTCTGGTTGTCATTCTGCTGGCGCTTTGTCTTTCCGTTCTGGCTACCATCTACCCGGCCCTGCGCGCCGCCCGCCTCGACCCGGTGGAGGCTCTGCGCTATGAGTAAGCCCCTAAAACCGGCCAGCAAAAAAGATGAAAACGATGACCTGATGTTCGCGCCCGCCCCGAGCGGCCTTGAAAAGCTGCTGCGCGTGGAAGGACTGGAAAAAACCTTTACCCAGGGCGGAAAAAGCCTGACCATTCTTCATAACCTGTCACTCTGGCTGGAAAGCGGCGAGATGGTCGCGCTGGTTGGTCCGAGCGGCGCGGGCAAATCGACCCTGCTGCAGCAGATCGGTCTTCTGGACACCCCGACGGCAGGGCGAATCGTTATTGCCGGGCGAGACGCCAGCGCCCTGAACGACGCCGAACGCACAAAGATGCGCCGTGATTCGATCGGCTTCGTCTACCAGTTCCACTATCTTCAGGCTGAGTTTTCAGCACTGGAAAATGTCATGCTCCCGCAGATTATCGCCGGCCGGCCGAAAAAAGAGGCCCAGGTCCGGGCTAAAAAGATACTGAGCGCACTCGGCCTGGAACAGCGCCTGAGCCACAGGCCCGCCCGCCTCTCCGGCGGCGAACAGCAGCGCGTGGCCATCGCCCGCGCCCTGGCCAATAACCCCAAGCTCCTGCTGGCCGATGAACCGACGGGCAATCTGGACCCCGAAACCTCCGAAGGTGTTTTCGATATTCTGGTTCGCCTGGTTCGGAGCACCGGCGTCGGCGCCCTGATTGCCACACATAATATGGAACTGGCCGAGCAGATGGACCGAATTCTGGAGCTCAAAGGCGGGCGCCTTCAAAGCTATTAATTTTCCTTATTAAACAACAAGTTAAAATGATTTCTTTATATAGTTTCCGAGGGTCAAATTTGACCCTCGGGGCCCAATTCGTTTATAATTGTATATAATTATAAAAATGAACAATAACAGCAAGTTAACGGCTTAATTAAGAGGGAAATTTCATGGGAATGATCAACGGCCATTTTGGCCAGATGGCAGCCGCCACAGCGCTCGCTACAGGCGTTGTTGCCACACCGGTTGGCGCACAAAACTACCGCCCTGCACACGTTCCCGCGAGCGTCTGCATGGACATTGCCAGCCAAAACGGCGTACCGCAGGAAACCCTCTTTTTAAGAGCCCGCAAGGCCTTTACCAGCGCTGCGGTGGGCGAAACGACCGTAGGCTGCGAATACAACATATCACCTATCGTCGGTGCCAACGGTCAGCCGGCCCTGGTAGGCGCAACCGCTTACAATCTTGACGATCCGCGCCAGAATGAGCGCTTCAGCAGGAGCATTGAGGGCTACGGCAACAGGGAAGCGGCCCTGGCAGGCAGGGAGGAACGTATGTATTACTCCGCCCAGAACCGGGCACTTAATCATGCCCAGTGGGGGGCCAACAATGCGGCTCGCGCAGTTGAGCAGCTTCAAAGAGGCGACGAATGGGGCGCTTTCAGATCCGCAAACAGAGCCGTTGGCCACGTTTTACGCGGAGGCATCCTTCCCTGATTGGCTGCCGTAACAGGATAGATGTACCTCTTTTTTATCTACAAGGCGCCGGTTGATAGCTGGCGCTTTTCGCTTTTTCAGCCTCCTTAAAAAAGCTAGTCTCGGCTAGGCATGAAAAAGCGTTACCTCCACATACTGGTGCCTTTGGCCGTCGCCGTAATTTTGGCCATCTGGTACCTCCCCTTTTTTCTGGAAAGCCGGGTCAGCGCCCTGCTCGCCGATCACGGGATGAAAAAGGCGTCCGTCGAGAAGGTCGAACGCAAAAGCGACGAGATCACCCTCTCCGACATCATGCTCGACCCGGACGGCTTCAGCAGCATCGGCAGCATACGCGCCCGCGCCGACTGGATCGGCCTGCTCTCGAAAAATTTTCTATCCGAAGTCGTCATCGATAAGCTGGTCCTGACCGGCGAAATGGATGAAGCCGGAAGGATCACGATTGCGGGATGGGAGCCCTATAACCTCCTGACCACGCCCAACGCCAACACCGTCATTGTAAATGACGGCCAGATCGACCTGGCCACGCCCATCGGCGCCATACGTCTTGAAGCCAAGGCGCACATGACGAAGCAGGAAGACAAATCGCAAAAGGTCGAGGCCACCGTATGGGGAAAACAGCACCAGCTTGCCATCGACACGATGTGGGATGTCAGTCTGCAGGAAGACGGCGCGTGGACGGCCTTTGCTAACATCTGGGATGCGCGGATGGACCTGGAAAACATGAATTTCAGCCGCCTGAATGGCTGGCTCAGCTTTGAATCTTCCGCCGCTTCTGCCATGCCCTCCATTTCAGGGCAGATCATGGCAGGAAAAATGCAGATCGGTAAAAGTTCCGGCTTAAACGACGCCAATATCACGCTGGCCGGACCGCCCAACGCCTGGCGCATCATCGTGAGCGGAAAAATTTCCGGCTATCAGGGCGCCTCAATGACCGCTGAAGTCTCGCCCGATCCTGACCGCGCCGATGGTCGTCGCCGGATTTATGCTTCTCTTGAAGCGCTCAAAGCTGCCGACCTGTTCACCATCCTGCAAAACCTGAATGCCGACATGGCCGCCGCATTCCCGCGTGTCAACATCCTGACCCCTCTTATGATCACGCCGGGAAACATCCAAAGGCTGAAACAGAGCATCGACAAGATCAAATATGACAGCGTCGAACTGGTCATCGATGGCTCTCCTTTTGATCTGACCGGAAAGATCATTGCAAAAAGAATGCAGGGCGGGGATATCCGTACCGATGTCTTCAGCATGGACCCCGGCTTGAGCGCCGCCAAGGCCCTGAAAATAGAAAAGGAAGAAAAGGCTGAAAAAACGGCGAATGATAAACCCGATGCCAGCAAACCCGAACCGGCTGCACCGCCTGAATCCGCCGCTCCTGCAGATGATTCAAAGGCTGCGGGCCCTGCCCTGAAAGCGCCTGAACCCGCTCCCGCCCAGGCCCCAGCGCCACCCGCACCGGCCGCTGAAACGCCGGAAGATTCGGAAGAGGCTCTGCCCCCTGAAAATCCCGACGATATGGAAGTAACCGAGTAAATCCGGTCTTTTTCTTATGACTTAAGTCCCGCTTTTTATAGCGCACTTCCTTTAGTCAAAATCCGACGGGAAACGCTCATTCCGGTCGTTGCGCTTCTCAAACTCTCCCAGCCCCTTAAGGCCGAGACGTAACATGACCTTGGTGCTGCTGTCGCCTGAGGAATCCGTCGTCAGCTGGCGCTCCGCCGTCGTGGAAAGAGACAGACAGCAGCCGAAATAATCCAGCCCCACAATCGCCTTGCGCAGGCCGGGATTTTCTCCCAGATCATGGAGAGCGCCTGTCCGCACACGCCATTTATCCGTCATGTCATAAGACAGGCCGTTCTCAACCTGCTCCCGGTTTTCATCGATCGTCGTGCCCTGCAGACCCTTGGCAAAGAAATAGCGCGTATCCAGCCGCAGCCGGTTCCAGCTGGCAAAACCATCGAACTCGTGGCGCTGCGGTGAAAGGTCGGCACTATTCAACTGGAAGCTGTAATCCATGCCGTATGAATCGCCATACAGAGCCGAGAGCTGCCCCACTACATCCGACGTTCGGCGGGAAAGACCGGAGCCCTCCGGAAACGGGTTATTGTCATCACCCAGGCGATAGCTCTGGCCGAGGAAGGCGCTGATGAAGTTACCGCCATAACCGTAAACGCCGCTCCGCACGCCATAAGCCACGTGTGAGCCGCCTTCCACCCGGTCCATACCCGGGAAGCGGCTGGGATTCATCACGTTCATGGCATTGACCTGTGCGTCCTGACTGTCTTCGTTGGGAATTTCATCATCATT
>JANWLB010000062.1 GCA_025451095.1 Alphaproteobacteria bacterium | reverse complement strand
CTGTATAAAAAACCCAGCGCGCAGATGGCCAGAATGAATATGATTTTCCACCGGGGTATATTGATCATCGGAATTTCTGCCTTCTTGCGGGCTTACTCAGCCTTGTCGTCTTCCACGCGGTTCTGGATGGTGGAGCGCAGCGCCGTCACCTTCAGGCCGCCGCCCAGATCAACAACCACCTCGTCCTTGCCCTCAATGACCTTGTCAATCTTGCCTATAAATCCGCCCGCTGTCAGAACGGAATCGCCTTTCTTCAGGCTGTCCATCATCTGCCGGTGCTTTTTGAAACGTTTTTGCTGAGGCCGGATCAGGAGCAGATAAAACAGCCCGACCAGAATGCTGATCAGAACCATGTTCATCATGAATGTCTCCGCCATGCCGGGCGCCGCCGGAACCGGGCCTGCCGCCTCTGTCATGGTGGCGGCCTTCTCAGCGGCCGCATAGGCGGTCGAAATCAGAAATTTCATGAAACCCTCGATACTTAACCTTGATTTTCAGGACTATAGCGCCCTGCCCGGCAAAAACAAGAGCGAAACGGGATTATGCACAATTTACCGCTCTCAAACGTGCCGCCAGAGGGCCTTATAGACGCGACCGTTCCCGTAGCCCCGCATAAGACTTCAGGCTCAGGGCCATAATCAGAAACCCCGCCAACATCACAATCCTGGCCGCAGCATGATTCATGAAACCGCGATCAATCAAAGCCTGCCCGGGCACCGCCGGGTCATACAAAACCCGAACCCTGTCTCCCCGCTTATAGAGCGGGGCACTGCCGCCCCATTTGTCCCGGATCGTGAAATTCTGCCCTTCGCCCGTCCGGAAGGACACAACCGCATGATAGTAACGATCTCCCTGAGAGGATCCGAAAAAATTGTCCGTTCCTACAATTTCCGCTGGAGCGGAAACAGCCTTCACAAGAAAATCGTTCATATTTCTTTCAAGATGTGCACCGCCAACCAGAACAGTCGTTGCCAGAAGAATATAAAAGGGGAGCCAGCGTTTGAGGATGCGGTCCTGCGCCCTTGCCCGCTCGCGGATCTCGGGCATCGTCAAAATCCGGCCCTCGCCGCGCTCCTGCATCCTCTTTTCACGCCGCTTTTGCTGAAAGCTTTGCTTCGTATCCCATTGGTCCCGGGGCTTGATGATCTTCTTAAAGCCCAACCCGATCCACATCAAAAATCCCAGCGCGAAGACAAGCGTATAAATATTCGATTCATACTGCCGGTAAGCGATCCAGAACAACCACAAGCCTGGCCCGGCAAACAGCAGACTGAACAGAAGCGTAAAAAAACCCGGCTGCTCGACCGTATCAGGACGATCCTCGCGCACATAGCCATAGATCCGTCGACCTGGAATTTTATTCAGTATCCGGCTGGAGCTTATATTGCCTTCCGCCCGCACAACCGATCCGTCGCTCGCATGGTACTCCATAACAGGATGATACATTTCATTGCTATAGTCGGCCCGGGATGGCCGCCCGGCAGAGCTTTTTTCCTTTTTCTCCTCCGGTTTCAAAAAAATCAGAAACAGGAATAGGCTTCCCATCAATACAAAAACCAGCGCCAGAAAAACATTATGCCAGAGTCCGCCTACCACCATATGTCGTGGATTTTCAGGGTCATAATGAACAATGACTTTCTCACCGCGACTGAAAAATGCCGCGCCGCTCTGACTCAGGCTTTCTTTGACAACCCACGCACGTCCTTTTTCATCCTTGAATGTGACCACGGCGCTGTACATTGTTTGCTCTGAACCTCTGTGGCTTTCGATATCCGTGACAACGCCCGGCGCTTCCAGCCCCTGAACCAGCAGACTCATACGATCATTACCGGACCACAGACCGAACCCCACAAAGCCGGCCGGTACCGCTACGATGATAAAAGCCACAAACAAAGCAAGAAGGCCCGTGCCGGGAGATTTTTTGAATTCCGTGCCAAAGGCTTTCCATGATATTTCGGGCACTTCATCAGGGCCCAGAACGGCGCCAAGCTGGGCGCGCTCGGCCTCCGTCATGATTGGCGCGCCGGTCATGCGCACAGCTACAATGCGGGCGGATACCCGGCGGCTGGAAAAACGGGCATAAAAAAACCAGACAAAAAACAATCCCCCTATAAAAAACAGAAGAAGCCCAAACCCCAGATAAACAATAAACGCCCCGGCTCCCAGAATCTGGAGAATGGCATCAAAGATTTCGGTCATGTGCCCTGTCTTTTCAGATACGGCACGGGGTTCAGCGCCTCGGACCCGCGCCGGACCTCAAAGTGAAGCTGCGGCGAGTCGACGGAGCCGCTGTCACCCACTGCGCCAATGCTTTCGCCCTGCCGGACCTTCTGGCCGGATTTGACCAGCACCCGGTCCATGTGCGCGTAGGCCGTCATCCAGCGATCGGCATGACGGATCAGGACGAGATTGCCGAAACCTTTAAGCTCGCTGCCCGCATAGGCGACAACGCCGTTATCGGCCGCCCGCACCGGCGCGCCCTTGGGCGCCTTGATGTTGATGCCGTCATTATGAAGCCCGCCCTGGCGCGGACCGTAGGATGAAACGACCGGACCGGATACGGGCCAGACGAACTTGTCGGAAGCGCGGGGCGGCAATCCGGCCGCGTGCATCGGTGTCATATCCGGAGCCAGAGCCGGCGGCAGCGCAGGAGGCGCAACAGGGGGGGGCGCCCATACCGGCACCGCAGAGGGAATTGCCGCAGAGGAAGCTCCTGAAGAGGAAATTTCTGAAGAGGGAACCCCCGCAGGCGGCAGCACCGCCGAACTGACAGGCGCCGGCAGTGGTGAAGCCGTTACGGGCTCAACCACCAGACCGGACGGCGACGAGGAAGGCGGCATACCGGATTCATAGGGGGGCACCGGCGATGCCATCACGGCGGCGGGCGTTGCCGCCGCTGTGCGTATCTGGTATTCCGGCTGACTGACGGGCATGGCTGGTTGATAAGGCGGCGCGACCACGCGCGTCGGCGTTGCCGGCAGGCGCACGATCTGTCCCGGTATTATGGCGTAGGGAGAGGTCATGGCATTGAGATGCGCCAGCTGCGCCGGGCTGACGTTAAACGTGCGCGCGATGCCATAGACCGTGTCGCCGGGGCGCGCCTTGTATTCGGCGGGCGCCGGCAGGCGCAGGCGCTGCCCGTCCGTCAGTGTGTATGGCGGCTGCAGACTGTTGACCCTTATAATATCCTGCATCGAAAGCCGGTAACGCTGCGCCACGCTCCACAACGTATCGCCGCCGGCCGCCGTGTGAAACCCGGCGCTGTCGGCGCCGCCCTGCTGTCCGTAATGAAAGGCAGGTGCGGGCGGCTGCGTTGTGTTGCACGCGGCAAGACTTAAGGCGCACAGAAGGCCTGCGGCAAAAAGAGGCCGGAAAAAATTTGTCTTATCCTTCGGCATAACGCGGCGTGTCATCGGCATTCTCGCTGGCCGGCGCCAGATGGGGCAGAAGCGGCACAAAACGCACAGCCATCAGATCCTTAACGGCGAATGTGTCTTCGCCTTCCTTTTTATAGCGGCGCAGAATCTGCTGATCGGCCGTCGCAACGGGCACGACCAGAATACCGCCGGTTCTCAGCTGATCGAGCAGCTCCTGCGGTGGCTTGCCCTGCGCGGCTGCCGTGACCATGATGCCGTCGAAGGGCGCCTGTTCCGGCCAGCCTTTCATGCCGTCGCCCGCGATCGCCGTGATGTTGCGCAGCTTCAGGGCGTTGAACATCTCCTCGGCGCGGAGCAAAAGCGGCTTGTGCCGTTCGATGGTGTAGACCCGGCGGCATAGCTGCGCCAGCACGCAGGTCTGGTAGCCGGAACCGGTGCCGATCTCCAGCACTTTTTCCCGCCCGCTCAGTTCCAGCGCCTGGGTCATGGCGGCGACAACATAGGGCTGACTGATGGTCTGGCCGCGGCCGATGGGCAGAGCGATGTCCTCATAAGCCTGGTCATGCATGGCGGCAGGAATGAACTTCTCGCGTGGAACCTTTTCCATCGCCGCAAGCGTATTGGTATCCGTTATCCCCATATTACGGAGATGCATGATCAGGCGGATTTTCTGTGTAGTGGCAGCGTTCATGACGGGTACCCGGGCGACAAACCCATTATCCCCCATCCGTTACCCGCTGGCAACCAGCAAGGGGCCTTTGTTGTTGGCGCGGGCCTCCAGCCGGTCCAGCCCGCCCATATAGGGCTTCAGCACGTCGGGAATGGCCACGGTCGCGCTGACCGGATCATAATAATTCTCCAGAACGGCAATCAGGGCGCGGCCGACCGCCACGCCCGAGCCGTTGAGCGTATGCACGAACCGGGTGTCTTTTTCCCCTTTGGCCCGAAAGCGGCCTTTCATGCGGCGCGCCTGGAAATCGCCGCAGTTGGAGCAGCTGGAAATCTCGCGGTAGCGCCCCTGCCCCGGCAGCCAGACCTCTATGTCATATGTTCTGCGCGCGCCGAACCCGGTGTCGCCACCGCATAGAATCATCGTGCGGTAGGCCAGCCCGAGTTTTTTCAGCACGGTCTCGGCGCACTGGGTCATGCGCTCATGCTCCTCATTGCTTTTCTCGGGATGCGTGACGCTGACCATTTCGACCTTGTAAAACTGGTGCTGGCGGATCATGCCCTTGGTGTCCTTGCCCGCCGCGCCCGCTTCGGAGCGGAAGCACGGCGTGAAGGCTGTAAAGCGCAGCGGCAGCACCTCCTCATCCAGAATCATGTCCGCCACCATGTTGGTGAGAGACACTTCTGCCGTCGGTATCAGCCACGATCTACCTAACCTCTCTTTTTCCATTCGGAAAAATTCTTCGGAAATTTCTTGAAACTCCTTTGATATATCAACAAAAGCCTCTTGATCAGACACAAAGAACTCAGAAAACTTTTTGAAAACGGGACTCATCCATGCAACATCCAGCCTTCCTCTCTGAGCATGCATTTCTTGACTAAGCATTGAGTAGACTTCTTTAATTTTATTGTAGTAATCCTGTCTTATCTCTAAAACAGCATTTTTGTGAGCGTACAAAAGCTCCAACTGACGATATTCCCCCATACACTCAAATAAATCGTGCGCAAACTTGGGCAATTGTCCTGTGCCATACATAGCTTGCGATTTTACCATCAGCGGCGGGGAAACTTCTGTATAGCCGTGCTCCTGCGTGTGGGTGTCGAGCATGAACTGCGCCAGCGCACGCTCCAGACGCGCCAGCCCGGAATGCATCAGCACAAACCGCGCGCCGGACATTTTCGCCGCCGTTTCAAAATCCATCATGCCGAGCTTTTCACCAATGGCGACATGATCGGGATTGTCGTTGCGGCGCGGCGGCGTGCCGCTTTTGCGGATTTCCTTGTTGCCGCTTTCGTCCGGGCCGTCCGGCACATCGTCGTCCAGGAGATTGGGCAGGACCGCCAGATGCTGGCTCAGGGATTCGGCCAGTGTGGCCTCCTTCTGCTCCAGCTCGGTCATGCGGCTTTTCAGGCTGGCGACTTCGTCCATCAGGGCCTGCGCGTCGCCCTTCTTCGCCTTGATCTGGCCGATTTCCTTGGAAGCCTCATTGCGGCGCTGCTGCATCTGCTGCAGCTCCGTCTGCAGGGCGCGGCGGCGCTCGTCGATCTGCAGCAGTTCTTTTGCCTGCGGCTCCAGTCCGCGCCGGGCCCAGTTGCGGTCGAAAACATCGGATTCTTCGCGTATCGCGCGTATATCGTGCATTCCGTATCCTCGTTAATCCTAATCCGGCTTCGCTTCCGGCCTTTTTTGTTGTTAAATACTACAAGCATGACGGAAAACAGCAAGGACTATACACCGGGCGTTTATCAGGTCTTCAGGTCTGCGCAGGGCCTGCCGCTGGTGTTCGACTCTCCCCATAGCGGCCGCATTTATCCTGAGGATTTCAGGCCTGCCTGCCCTTTGCCTTTACTCAAAAAGGCCGAGGACAATTATCTCGACGAAATTTTCCAGTCAGTACCTGCGCGGGGCGGCACGCTGCTCTGCGCCCTGTTTGCGCGCACCTATATCGATGCCAACCGTGCCGAAACGGATATCGACCCCGCGCTGCTGGCTGAACCCTGGCCGGGGCCGGTCAGTCCGACCCGCCGCTCCCGCGCCGGAAATGGCCTGATCCGCCGCCTGCTAAAGCCGGGGCTGCCGGTGTATGACCGTACGCTGACCGCCGCCGAGATCCAGAACCGGATCAGCCGTTACTATCGCCCCTACCACGACGTCCTCGCGGATATTCTGAACAATGCTCAAAATAATTTCGGACAGGTTTGGCATATTAACTGTCATTCGATGCCCACCCTGCCCGGCGCCGGTCAGCCGGAGTTCGTGCTGGGCGACCGGGACGGAACAAGCTGCGCCCGCTCTTTTACAGATTTAATAGCCGGGTTTCTCAGGGGCCGGGGTTACCGGGTGGACCTGAACCACCCCTATAAGGGAGCGGAAATCGTATATCGTCACGGCCAGCCGTCGCAGGGGCGCCACAGCCTGCAGCTCGAGATCAGCAAGTCGCTCTACTGGGACGAAAATGAAGATAAAAAATTGAAAAATTTCAATGAGTTAAAAAGAGATATTGAGCTTTTGGTTTCGTTTTGTGCGGAATGGGTTGGCGGCCAACTGGCCCGCGACCTCGCCGCCGACTGATGCAATCCGGGATGACTTATTGCGGCGCGCGGCCGACAAGGCGGTAACCCGACTGAACGTTCATCTTCAGCCCGCTTACGCCGGCGTTATAGGCCGCCAGCTCATCAGCTCTTAAGGATTCAATCTCAAGGCCTTTGGCCAGCGCCGCCTGCAGAACGCGATCAAGAGAGGCCACGTCATTAAAAAAAACCGAAAGCTCGGGAATGGCGTCCTGGCCTTTGAATACAT
>JANWLB010000061.1 GCA_025451095.1 Alphaproteobacteria bacterium | reverse complement strand
ATGGAAATCCGCGGCCGCGACCTGATGAACGGCGTGCCCAAGGAAATCGTTATCAGCGAACGCCAGATGGCGGAAAGCCTGACCGAACCGGTCGGCCAGATCGTCGAAGCCGTCAAGGTCGCCCTCGAACACACGCCGCCCGAACTGGCCGCCGACATCGTCGACAAGGGCATCGTCCTGACCGGCGGCGGCGCGCTGCTCTCGAATCTCGATTTCGTCCTGCGCCATGCGACAGGTCTGGCCGTTACCATCGCCGACGATCCCCTCTCCTGCGTTGCGCTGGGCACGGGCCACGCGCTTGAGGAAATGAAGACGCTCAAGAACATCCTCATCAATTCGTATTAATGCCCAGCCCCTTAATCATGACGATTATAGGCGTAGCGCTGCTGGCCTTGTTTTTATACGTTGCCTTCCTGAACGCATGGATACTCCTCGACGGACTTCGTGGAAAAGAATACGTGCCGTCATGGATTCCCTTGTTCGGCGGCGTATGCGGCGCCATGGGAATCGGATTCCTTCCTGTCGATGCTGTAAAAACGTTCTGGTGGTTGCCGCTGTTTCTGGACTACGGAACAATTCCAGGAATGCTGCACACAATCTGGTTCTATATACGCGGAAAGAAAAATGGTGCCAGGGCCGGGTCAAGATTAAAGAAATAACTTATTGATAGTAAACGTATTTTATAAATGTGATCTTTCAATATACCCCTAAATATACCCCCTAATGGCGTTTCTTAATGTCTTCTTTGCCCTATAAGACAGGCCGATAGGAAAGCATCAGCCAAGCACAAAACAGTCCCTCACTCGCCGCCATAAGGAAGGCGGGGCTGGGTTATTGCGTCTGAATTCTGCTTGCAGGGATTTGTCAAATCGGCGAACGGCGCGGTCAAGATTCATTCTGGCTCGTGCAAACTGGGCCTGATAGTCGGGTGTAGGCCCGTTTTTACTAAAAATTCCGCATTCACGCTCTACGCGATTCATTTCCTGAAGGGCCAGCTTTATAGGATCAAAACGTGGATGATCTAAAGGGTTTTCCAGCATAGGCGGCAGCATTACATATAGTCCTTAATTTTAGCAAGAAATTTTACTCTGAAGCTATTCACCGACAACTTAAAAATTGCAGTTTCCCAGTCCCCATATAAAATCAAGACGGTTTGTCCTGTATGGGCAGACCGGGGCACTCTGGTGATTTTTTTGTTTGGGAATTAATTTATGCCGAAAATTATTATTAAAATATTTTTTACAATATTGTTGTTGATGCACGCTTTTCCTGTGTTTGCAGCTACTTTTGACTGGAGAAGAGAATGCGGTGATTTAAACTCCGATCCATCGCCTGAAAAAATGTTTTGGCAACCTCTAGATCGTAAATGCCGAATTGCTTTTGCCCAAAATCTTGAGCATAGCTTTGAGCAAATGGGAAATATTATTCCCAATCTGTCACCTAAAGAAAAGGAATGGCTAGAAACTGAGATTGAATCTAACGTGCCCGCGCGCTTTGAAAATGCGATCCGTTCAACAGAATATGCCAAGAAGACTGTTAAAGATATTTTTAATTCTGTTCATGAACATGCAAGCGCTATACTGAAACCAGACATTCGCTGGGACAATGAGCTATGGCACTGGGCTATGGTTTTAGATACCATCACTCACAATATAGACTACGATTCTTATATAAGTGCGCTTGTAAGAAATGATGTTATCGAGGCTTCCCAGCTTAGTTTTTATGATAGCTGCGAATATAAGGGATCATATCAAGATTATGCCTCCTGCATTGATGTAGATAACCATCTTTATATAGAGATGATTATTTACAGGAAAATAATTATGCCGAGTATAGCTGGGAAGGAATAGGGCTTGTAAAGAAAAACAGGTCTTCTATGCATCCAGCATAGTCATATAAGCATCTTCTGCCCCCATACCCCAAAAGTACCCCCAAATTTTGTGACTGTAAATGGATTCTGGCGAACGAGCATGAATGACAGCAGAAAGAAAACGCCCGCTATTGCAGGAGGTTTCTGTACGTCTGTGAACCAGGGTGAATGTTGGTGAAGAGAGAAATGGTGCTCAGGGCCGGGATTGAACCGGCGACACTGCGATTTTCAGTCGCATGCTCTACCAGCTGAGCTACCTGAGCAATTAGAGAAGAAGCAGTCCAGCCAAAGGCTTATAAAACAAAGCCTTCCGCTTGTCCAGCGCGTTTTACCCCCGCATTATCGTGGCCGGGGGAGCGTGCTCTCGAGCTTGTCCAGATATTCTCCGGCCGCCTTTATCGCCGGCGCCAGATCCGGCACAGGCAGACCAAAGCGCCTCAGCGCCTGATCGCTGGGAAAAATTCGGGGAAAGCCTATGGGATCGCGGCCGAAGAATGTCTTTTCGAGCGCAAACAGGCCCGGGGGCGGCACCCATTCCTCAATCGCGGCCATTGTGGAATCCGTATCCCAGCCTTCATGTTCCTTTTTCCAGACCAGATAACCGGCATCCGGCACGGTCAGAAAAACCTGACCTTCATCAAGGATGATTTCCGGGTCGTCTTTAACAATATAAACACCTGAATTCGTGCGCATCATTTTTCCTGAAGCCGGCCAGTCGATGACGCCCTCTATGCCCCGCGAGGAAGATGCCCGCGTTTCGCACGCCCCCTTTGTTCCGTCAACGCAGACCCGCGCAATGGCGTTGACCTCTTCCACGCGGGCCCTCAGCACTTCCAGAAGCGCCTCTTGCAGGGAATCGTCGATAACCAGAAAAACCCGCCGCTGCGGCGGCTCCTGGCGAACGAAAGACATGAACCATTTCATGAGACTGAAGCTCACAGACATAGCACGTCCTCTTAAGAATAGACGCTGGGCACAGGCGCAATATTGTGCCTGCGGAGCTCTTCGCTGGAGGGCGTTACGCGCCCGACGCCAACAGGGTCCATGCCGAAGCGGGTTTTTTCAAGCTCCCGAAGGCCTGCCGGCGGAGTCCATTTCCTGATTTCCTCCACCAGCCTTGCCGTCTGCCACCCTTCGCTTTCTTTCGCGACAAGATAGTCCGCGTCGGGAACCGTTACGAATACCTTGCCGCCGCTCAGTATAATTTCAGGACCCATCTCAAGGACCCACAGCCCCGGTCCGATGGGAATCGTCCTGTCGGTTACGGCCCAGCCCGTAAGCTCCCTCATTTTGGCATCCGTCGATATGGATGGAGGAAACTGGGCATCCGGCTCTTTTGATGCCAGGGCTCTTTGAAATGTCTCTACAAAGCTCCTGAGGTTTGAAACCTCCGCATCGACAATCTCCAGAAATCCCCTTTGCAGGGATTCGTCGGTAACCTGAAAAACCCGGCGGCGGGGCAGTGGCTTGTCTTTCATACGCTCAGCTGCTCTGCGTGTAAGATCCGCAGCAATCTCTGTCAGCCTCATGCCGTTCTCCTTATCCTGATAGCGGAGAAACAATAGGTAAAATACTGCGGCCTGTCAAATTATCAGGAAACCGTGCTTTCGAAGCGATCCTGCAGGGCCGGCGTGCGGCGCTGCCGGGTGATTTCAACAAAACCCAGAGCGGTCATGCCGTGAATCTGGACCGTATTGGGATCATTGCCGATGAAGGATTCCTCCAGCGCAGCGAGGAGTTTTTTCTGCTCCTCCTTGTTTTTCATGCGCAGAAAATCGATGATGATCGCCCCGCCGAGATTACGCAGCCGGATCTGCCGCGCGATTTCCTGCGCTGCGTCTAGATTAATGGCCAGATGAGAGCGGGAATCCGCGCCGCTATTGACGTCGATGGCGATCATCGCCGCCACTTCCTGGATTATAATGCTGGCCCCTGAATCAAGGATCACATAGGGCTGCAGCAGAGAGTCAATCTGGCCGATGATATCCCGGTGCTCGAACAGCGCCAGCTCCGCATCCTGATCAGGCAGCTCCACCGGATAAATCTTTGTTACCAGATCAGGCGCAAAAATCTCGCACCATTCTTCTGCATGGTGAAAATGATCCAGAACGGTCAGCTCAATCCGGTCGATCAGCTTGCCTGCATGGTCGCCGATGGTCCGCTGCACGGCGTCGGGCCCCAGCATGATCAGCGATGGGTCCTCGCCCTTCAGATGAACAAGGATCTGCTCCCAGGTAACATTGAGAATCTTGGCTTCGCGCATCAGGATGTCGGTCTGGGTGTTGGCCGCCGCTGCGCGCATGATGCAACCTTTATAGCCGCCTATGCTATCGAGCATGCTCATGAGCTGTTTGCGCAACGCCTTGTCCTGAATCCGTCGGGAAACGCGGTTTTCGTTCTCCATCGGCGCATAAATCAGATAGCGTCCTGGCAGAACGATATTCATGCTGACCTTTGGATTCTTGTCTTCACCGCCTTTTTCATCGGGGTTTTTGGGCAGGTAGGCGCTTTTGGCCTGCACGGCAATCATTTGTCCAGGGCGCAAAACCTTGCCGATTGCGACGTCGCCGCCCTTTTTCCAGACACCTGTCTTTTTGTTCTGTATGCGGACATCGGCATTGTAAAGAAGCCCGATATTGACGCCGTCCAGATTGACGTAGGCCGCGTCTTTCGCGGCATCAATGCGCGCGACTTTGGCCCAGAAGATGGAGCCCCAGCGCACTTCCTCGGTGAAAGGATCAACCTCGAGACCCTCGAGCCGGCTGTTTTCAAGCGTGGCGACCCAGATGCTGCCGCCAAGCTCCTCGATCAGAATTTCAACGCCCTTGTTGCCGGGCTTGCGCGGTTTAATGACTTTTCCTGTTTTGGGAGGTCTGGCTTTTTTGCCCTTGCTCACGATGCTGTCCTGTTGGGGTGGAAACCGGCGCCCTGCAGTAACCGCATTGTATCATAAAGGGAGAGTCCGACCACGTTGGAATAGGAACCGCGCATTGATTTTATGTAACATTCGGCGCGACCCTGTATGGCGTAGGCGCCGGCCTTGTCTTTCCATTCGCCGCCTGCGACATAATCATCAATATCCGCATCGCCCAGGCGCCGGAACTGCACCATAGTCTCCGCCAGCGCGCTTCTGATTTTACCTTGCGGGGATTGTACGGCGATGCCCCCCAGCACCCGGTGCCGCCGCCCTGAAAGAAGCTTCAGAAAGCGGCGCGCCTCCTCCTCCGATTCCGCCTTGCCGAGTATGCGGCGTCCGCAGGCCACGACCGTATCAGCGCCAAGCACAAAGGCATCAGGATGCGCCCGCGCGGCCGCCTCGCATTTAAGCCGCGCCAGTCGTTCTGCCAGCGGCCCGGGCAGTTCATTTTTCAAAGGGGACTCATCGACAGAGGCCGGCGCCACAATAAAATCTGACAAGCCCGCCTGCGCCAACAGATCGCGGCGGCGGGGAGATGCCGAAGCCAGAACCAGCTTATTTTTCACGGAAGATGATGCGCCCCTTGGAGAGGTCGTAGGGCGTCATTTCGACGACGACCTTGTCGCCCTGCAGGACACGAATGCGGTTCTTGCGCATTTTGCCGGCGGTGTGGGCCAGAATTTCATGATCGTTTTCGAGTTTGACGCGAAACATGGCGTTCGGAAGGACTTCCGTCACGACGCCTTTGAACTCAATCAGGTCTTCTTTGGCCATTCACAACTACGCTTTCTGAGAATCGAATGAAATATCTATATAATAGAACTGGTTACATATTGCAAAGGGTTTCCGCCGCAATGGCAGCACACATCAATAACGGATGGGACGGTTGAGCGTTCCCGTCCGCACCCACCAGCGCGGATAACGCACTAAAAGCGCCTCAGCCGCTTCCAGCGCCGCGCCCGCGTCGCTAAACAGCCCGAAACAGGTGGCGCCGCTGCCCGACATGCGCGCAAGGCGGCATCCGGCCTGCGCCTTCAGCAGATCAAGGACAACGGCGATATCAGGCACGATCTGAATGGCGGCTTCTTCCAGCATATTGCGTCTTGCGGATAAAAGACTGAGAAGCGCCTCGGCATCTTCCGTCTCCGTGATTTTCTCCGGCGCCTGTGCGTAAGGCGCATCGAAACGTCCGAAAACCTGCGCCGTGCTGCAAAAGCGCACCGGGTTGACCAGAAGGACGGGCATTTCCGGCAGCGTCACGGGCTGAATGATGTCGCCGACACCCGCCACCTGTGCCGGGCGGCAGAAAAAACACAAGGGCACGTCCGCGCCCAGATCGCGCAGAAGATGGTCGATTTTCGGAACGCTCTGCCGGGGCACGTTCCATTTTTCGAGCAGCGCCCAGATCACCGCCGCCGCATCGGCTGATCCGCCGCCCAGCCCTGATGCCACCGGCAGATTTTTGGTCAGTGTGATTTTGAACTTGGGTTGCTTTTGCAGCGCCTGCGCCAGCGCCCAGGCGGCGCGCACCGCAAGATTGGCGGAATTGGGGCTGGAATCGCGCTCCTTTGCCGTGAAGGACGAGGCGAAAGGTCCCTGCACCGCAAATGAAAACTCGGACGCCGGCGAAAGCCGTATCTGGTCGCCGATATCGGCAAAGGCCACCAGGCTGTCCAATGTGTGATAACCATCCTCCTGACGGCCGGTGACATGGAGATAAAGGTTGATCTTGGCGGGCGCAAAAACCGACAGCGGAGACTTATTCACGGCAGGCTAGCCCGGGGCCGGCGT
This sequence comes from Alphaproteobacteria bacterium, assembly GCA_025451095.1. Lineage (GTDB taxonomy): Bacteria > Pseudomonadota > Alphaproteobacteria > Micavibrionales > Micavibrionaceae > JACQIJ01. The sequence continues at coordinate 7,867 of JANWLB010000061.1, read as the reverse complement.
ATACGCAGACGGCAAGGGTGATGCGGATTCAGGTGCGGCGGACAGGCCACGCGCCAGCTTGTCCTTTACACGCGCCAGACGGGCAACATCTTCCTTGTCATCAATATCAGCATTGCCGGAATCAAGGATGCGCCCGAGATCATTCAGGGCCCGCGCCCAGTGAAGGCGCGCCCTTTCGCGCTGTCCGTCCGCCCAATAAGCATCACCCAGACGCTCCGCCACCGACGGCGCCCAGGCCGCCCAGCCATTTCGCTCAATCGCCTCTTCCATCACGGCAATCGCTTTTTTATGGTCGCCGGCGCGATCATAGGCCCAGCCCAGGTCTGCACTGACAAAATCAGGAGGCTGCTGTGATGTCGACATCTGTGCAACACGCTCCAGAACAGCCACCGCCGAAGTCTCGTTTTCCCCCTGCTCCAGCCATAGATGCGCCAGCTCATATTCAAACCGTGCGCGAGCGCGGTCAGCTTCGGGGATAATGGCAACCGCTTTTTGCATGTCGTCTTCCGCCTGCTCCCTGTGTCCCAGCTTTTCATGAGACAGAGCGCGGCCCAGATACGTATCGGCCTGAATCTCCTCGGCGTTGCCCGCCGCATATCCGAGCCCGTCCGTAAAGGACAGGATCGCTTTTTCATGCTCCTGCGCTGCCGCGTAGTGCCGCCCCAGCATCATATAATTGTAAAGGCTGGGGCGTTCCGCCGTCAGAGTCTCGAGCACCTGCCGCTCTTCCTCTTTGCGGCCGGCGGCAGCCAGTGCGCACGATATCGTATGACGGCTGCTTTCGTATTCCGGTACGGAGGGCGGAATGGCCTCAAGAACATGAATGGCGGAATCATATTGCCTGTGTTCAATTTCACTTTCAGCCAGCGCCTCACGCACCGGCGCGCTTTCCGGCTCTGCCAGAAGCGCCGTGCGCAGAAGAAATGTCGCGAAGGCAGGATGGGCCAGCGCCTTGCCTGTAAGCTCCGTCGCCACGACGCGCCGCAGAGGCACCGAAGGATCAGCGGCACTGTTCATCAGGATGGCGGACACAAAGTCGCGCCGCCCCTCTGCTGCCGCCATATACCGGCGCGCCTCATCATCATCGCGGCTCGCGGCATCGGCGACCAGAACCATTTGGGTTAGGACGCTGTTCTTCTCCGCGTCGGCGGTAAAACTCTGCGCCCGCTTGACCGCCTGCTCATAGTCGCCGGCATTCACAGAGGCCAGCATCGCCTGCATCCCGATTCCCGGCGCCATAAAGGAAGAATCCGCCGCTTTTTGGTAGAAGACAGCGGCGCAGGTCCAGTTCTTGTCGCCGGCAGCCGCCAGTCCGGCAAGATACGCGCCCATGCCGTCAAACCGGGTAATGTCGGCGCCGCAGCGCGGTCCGCCGGGCGGCGACGGCACGGGATCGAGCGACGTGCCTTTCAGTACGTCCTGCGGCAACAGAGTTAACGCCGCGAAAAATGCACAAGCGAGCCTGATCTTCATGGTTGGCGCCCCCTCCGGCACCCGTATTGCTTTTTATTCTGTAAAAGGTGATAGCATGAACGGGCGACCCGCGCAAATTTTTTGAAGGGGGTTTGCCCGGCTAAAAGCTGCGAAAGCTTACTCTGAAAAACTACGGGGAAAAACTACGGGAAATAACTTACTGGGCCGAAGTATCGACCACGCCTGACTTGGCTTCTTTCAGGGAAGAGCGCCCGCGGAAATCGCGGCTGAGCTTGGTGCGCAGAGCTTCGGCCTGCGCTTCATCCGTCGTGTTGCTTAAGGCGCGCTCCCACTGGAACCGGGCCTCGGTACGGCGGCTGACCTGCCAATAAGCGTCGCCCAGATGATCATTGAGCGTAGCATCATAAGGCAGAATCTCGACGGCCTTCTCAAGACTGGGCACCGCTTCCTCGTAACGCTTCATCATGAACAGCGCCCAGCCGAGTGAATCCGTGATATAGCCGTCTGTCGGACGCAGCTCCGCTGCCTTTTTCAAAAGCCCGAGCGACTCATCCAGATTGATTCCCTTGTCAGCCCAGCTGTACCCCAGATAATTCAGAAGATAGGGATGATCCGGCCGGTAGGCGATCGCCGCCTTCAGATCGGCTTCGGCTGCGGGCCAGTCGCCCTTGCGCTCATAGGTCATGCCCCGTGCATACAAAAGATACCAGTATTCTTCGGGGACCTTGCCGCCAATGGCCTGCGCCGCACGGTTATATGCCGTCAGCGCCTGATCGTAGCTTTCATCATTGCGGTAAATATCGCCGATACGTATCAAGGCATCGATGTCGTGATCTTCAGCGAACAGACGCTCCAGAAGCGTCAGCGCCTCCTGCTCGCGCTTGGAATCGGCCAGAAGATCGGCTACGTAATGCTGTATATCGAGATAATTCGCCTGTCCGCGCTTCACGGCGGAGAAAAATCCGATGGCCTCGTCAAACTGCCCGTTGCGGGCCATGTTGCTGGCCAGAAGAATACGGGCTTCGAGAAATTCAGGGTTGAGGGCCAGCGCCATATTGGCAAAGAGCCGGGCGCTGCTGTCGCTGTCCTCCTGGAACAGGATGCGCGCCATGTCGAACATCGCCACTGCCGCGCCCTGCGCCGGGGTCTTGATGGCAAGCGCCGGTATCAGTTCCTTGAGGGCCGCCGCATCGTCGTCTTTCAGAGCCGCAATCTTTTTTTCAAGATTCTTGTTGTTCTTACCCTGCTGGTAGGTGCCTTCAAAAATCGAGAGCGCCTTCTGCTTGTCGCCGATAGTGGCAAAAAGATCGCCCGCGCGCTCGGCATCATAGGTAGGCATGGCGCCCTGCTCTATCATGCGCTGGATAAAGGCCGGCACCTCATTTTTTCTGTTCAGGTAAAGCGCCATCAGGGCGCCGTTATAGGAATGGATGGTGGTCACGTTAAAATCTGACGTATCCAGCACACCCTGCGCCGCCTTTGCCCAGCCCCGGATCAGCGGCCGGATGAAATCCGTGATATCGCCATCCGGCATGCGGTTCATTTCGGCGAGCGCCTGTTCAGGATGATTGTTGGCCAGGGCATCGACGCCCAAGATCATGATCGCCAGACTATTGTAGGGATCGACTTTCAAAAGATCGCGCGCGCGGGCTGTCGCCTGCGTCATGTCGCCCGCGCCGGTCGCAAGAACCATTGCGCGCTTTATAAGGTCAGGGTTCTCCGCATCTTTCCTGAGAACCTTGTCGAGATAGCTCCCGGCTGTCTTCCAGTCATAGCGCGACTGGGCGAAATGGCTGGCCAGAAAGCTGCCTGAAATGCCGGGCGGCGCCGACACGGCCTGTTTCACCGACGCAACAGCAACCGCAGGCTCCCCGCCCGGAGGCTGCTCGGAATTCGCCAGCGCCGGCGACGCAAAACTGAAGCCGCCAAGAAGACCCGCCAGGATAAAACTATAAAAAGAGTGCTTTTTCATGTCCCTATATAAAGTTAGTACGCTTTTATTAATAAACCATTGCCCCAGGCCATTCCAGGTAAGTCATTCACATCTGAGTATAATTCGGCCCTCCACCGCCCTGCGGCACCACCCAGTCAATATTCTGGGCCGGATCCTTGATATCGCAGGTTTTGCAGTGGACGCAGTTCTGCGCATTAATGATAAAACGCTTTACTCCCTGCTCCTCAACCACCTCATAAACCCCTGCGGGGCAGTAACGCTGCGCCGGTTCCGCATATAAGGGCAGATTCTGGGCAATCGGGATATGGGGGTCCCGCAACCTCAGATGGCAGGGCTGATTTTCTTCATGCATTGTATTCGAGAGATGCACGGAGGAGAGCCGGTCGAACGTCAGCACGCCATCTGGCTTGGGATAGGCAATGGGCCGTGACTGCGCCGCCTTTTTAAGCGACGCATGATCGGCATGATTTTTAAGCGTATAGGGCAGAAGCCAGCCGCCGAACGTCTGCAGGCCGGCATGAAGCATGCCCAGCCAGAATCCCCAATGAAAACCGGGACGGATATTCCGCACGCGATGAAGCTCCGCCCATAGCCAGCTCTTCTTCAGATTTTCTGGATAGCTCAGGCACTCCGCGCCGTTTTTCTCGTCACTCAAATGCGCGGCCAGCGAGTCGCCCGCCACCATGCCCGACTTCATCGCCATGTGATTGCCCTTGATCTTGGGCACATTCAGAAACCCGGCCGTATCGCCGATCAGAAGTCCGCCCGGAAACGTCAGGGCGGGCAACGACTGGAACCCGCCTTCAACCAGCGCCCGCGCGCCATAGGCCACGCGGCGCCCCCCTTCCAGATGCCGGCGGATGGCCGGGTGCAACTTGAAGCGCTGCATCTCGCTGAAAGGCGAGAGATAGGGATTCTCGTAATCGAGGCCGGTCACGAAGCCGATATAAAGCTGATTATTCGCGGCATGGTATATGAAGCTGCCGCCATAGGTGCGGTTATCGAGCGGCCAGCCCACCGTGTGCACGATCAGACCTTCCTGATGCTGCTCGGGCCTGATCTCCCATATCTCCTTCACGCCGAGCGCATAAGTCTGCGGGTCGGAATTCCGTTTCAGGTTGAATTTGCGGATCAGCGTCTTGGTGAGCGAGCCATGACATCCTTCGGCGAACACGGTCTGCCGGGCGCGCAATTCCATGCCGGGCTGAAAATGCTCGGTCTTCTGCCCGTCCTTGCCGACACCCATATCGCCGGTCGCCACGCCGCAGACCTTGCCGGAATCGTCATACAAAACTTCTGCGGCGGCGAAGCCAGGATAAATTTCCACCCCCAGCGCCTCCGCCTGCTCCGCCAGCCAGCGGGCGAACACGCCTAAGGATACAATATAATTCCCATGATTTTTCATCGGCGGCGGCACAGGCAGCGCGAACGCCCGGGTTTTCGTCAGGAACAGAAATTTATCCTTCGTGACCTTCGTCGTCAGGGGCGCGCCCTTTTCCTTCCAGTCGGGGATCAGTTCGTTCAGGGCGCGGGGCTCCAGACTGGCGCCGGACAGAAGATGCGCGCCGACCTGGGCGCCTTTCTCAAGGATGCAGACCGAGAGTTCGGGTGCCTGCTGTTTCAGGCGAATGGCACAGGCCAGCCCGGCCGGGCCCGCGCCGACGATAACCACGTCATATTCCATGCTTTCGCGGTCTGTCCGCGCTGTCTGGGACATTGGGGCAAAGCTCCTTGTTGCCTAGAGCCAGTCTATCTTATAATTGTGTACAACCCCACCCGGCAATTGAGGTTTTTTTGTATGGCCCCCTCCTCCGCGCACAAAGCTCTGGCAGCCGCGCTGCAGTGGCATATCGATGCCGGAGCCGACGAGGCGCTGGCCGATACGCCGCCGGGCCTGAGCACGCCGGTTCCGGCCGCGGCTTCCACTCCCGTGCCACAGCTTTCAGAAGCGCTGCCGGAGATTCAGGCCCGGGAAAATGCCGGGCCTCTCCTGCGGACCCGTCCGGAGGATGACCCGGTTTCCCCTGCCACCGTGCAGGGGTCGCCCCATTTCCGGGCCGAAGCCCTGGCGCTGGCCAGCGCCGCCGCGACACTGACGGAGCTGGAAGCCGCCATTTCCCGGTTTGATGGTCTGGATATCAAACGCACGGCCAAAAATCTTGTATTCAGCGACGGCTGTCCCGAAGCCCCCGTTATGCTGATCGGGGACGCACCGGGAGCCGACGAAGACCGGCTGGGCAAGCCTTTTGCCGGGGCAAGCGGACATCTGTTAGACAGAATATTGAAGTGTGTCGGGCGGGACCGGACATCCGTCGATCCCCGGCAGGCGATCTATATCGCCAACATCCTGAACTGGCGGCCGCCGGGCAACCGAACGCCCTCGCCGGCCGAAGTCGAGATCAGCCTGCCTTTCATCGAGCGCCAGATCGCCCTGGTGAAACCCCGGCTCCTGATCCTTGCGGGCGGCGTTTCAGCCAAAGCCCTGCTCGGCAGCGAGGCCAGCATCTCCCGCCTGCGGGGCAAATGGCATGACTACCGCCCGCGCACCGAAGGCATCGCCGCCCCGGACACGCCGCCCATCCCGGCGATCGCGACCTATCACCCGCCCTACCTTCTGCAGACCCCGAGCCAGAAGCGGGCGGTGTGGCAGGACATGATTCTTCTACAGAAAAAATGCCTCCTGCTCGGCCTGTAGTCTAAATTACGAAAAATAAAATTATATTTTATTTTCAATTAGATAGCTTGCTCCTGTATATAAAAAGGCCGGTTTTTCTGGACTCTCCCTGCGTTCTGGTCTATTTGCTTGGGCATTATGCATACAGGCAACCAAACCAGAAAACGGTATACCGCAGGACTGATGGTCGTGCTGGCCCTGCTTCTCTGCGCGCCGGCCCCTGTCCGTGCCGCAGGCACGGTGCCGCTGCCGCCCGTAAAACCGCTGGCACTCGATGGCCTGCATGTTATGGCCGACGGCGCCCCGGTGCAGGCGCCCACGCCCGCAAAAAAACCTGACTTCAGCCGGCCCAGCATTCTGCAGCTCTTGAGTTTCGGCCAGCCGCCGCCGGTGCCGCGCGCAAAGCCCATGCCCGCCGCAGATGCGCCGATCAGCCCGGCCGACGCCGCCCTGTACAAAAAGATTTTCGCCTATCAGGCCACCGCCCGATGGGACAAGGCTGACGAGCTGGTGACCCAGCTTAAGGATATGCGCCTGATGGGACACGTGCTGTTCCAGCGCTATACGCACCCGACCGCCTACAAGGCCGATTATGACGAGCTGGATGGCTGGCTGGCCCTGTATGCCGACCAGCCCGGCGCCGAGCGCATCTATAAACTGGCCAGCATCCGCCGCCCGTCCAGTGCCGACGGGGCGCTGCGCAAACCGGTCAAGGCCGGGGGCATCAGCGGTTACCTGGGCATGGTCATGGACAATGACAAGGACTATGTCTCCCCCCGCAAGCGCAGCCCGCTTGAGAAGCTGAGCATTGCCAAACTCGACCGCGCCCTGCGTAACGACCTGACCAAGGGCGATCCTGACCGCGCCCTGCGCCGCCTGAAAAGCGACAAGGCCGCGCAGATTCTCGACCCCATTGAATATGACCGCCAGCGCGCCCAGATCGCCGCGCGCTACATGTATACGGGTAAGCTGGACAAGGCCCTGAACCTGGCTGCCGCCAGCGCCCGCCGCTCCGGCAACAAGGTTCCGACCGCCGGCTGGATCGGCGGACTTTCCGCCTGGCGCCAGGGCAATTACCGGCTCTCGGCTTCGCTGTTCGAACTGACGGCCACCTCGCCCTATGTTTCCGGCTGGACCAGCGCCGCAGGCGCCTACTGGGCCTCCCGCGCCCATATGCGTTCCGGCCACATCCGCGAAGTCAACGCCTGGCTGCAGCGTGCCGCCGCTCACCCGCGCACATTTTACGGTCTGATCGCCACGCGGTCGCTCGGCTGGGATTTTGACTTCAACTGGGCGATGCCGGAAATGACATCCACGCTCGAAAAGAAACTCGCGGCAATCCCCGCCGGCCGCCGCGCCATGCTGCTGGTTTCCGCCGGCCAGTATCACCTGGCAGAGGACGAGCTGCGCAAGATCGACCCGGGCACTGACCAGACCCTGATGAAAGCCCTGCTGGCCTATGCCAACAAGGCGGGACTTCCTTCTTTCTCCATGCGACTGGCAGAGGCCATGCCGCACCCGCAGGGCGGCCTTTATGACGCCGCGCTCTATCCTTTGAGCCCGTGGCGGCCGCAGGGCGGCTACAAGGTCGACCGCGCGCTGATCCACGCCATCATCCGGCAGGAATCGCGCTTCGACGTCGCCGCCGAAAGCCACAGCGGCGCCACCGGCCTGATGCAGCTGATGCCGGCCACTGCCAGCTTTATCTCCGGCCATCGCGGCTACAAGAGCGGCACGGCGCGCAGCAGCCTCAAGGACCCGCAGATCAATCTTGATATCGGGCAACGCTACGTGAAAAACCTTCT